>NZ_BDHF01000067.1:0-6993 GCF_054786115.1 Treponema sp. R80B11-R83G3
TATATATACAGATATTGGTATCCAACATATACATTATAATTTTTCCCTTTTTTGATCTTTTTCCTGCAATCTTCCCTCAGACATAAAATCATCGGAGAAATTGTTTATTCCGTGCATAAAAACTTCCCACTCTTTATCAAAAGGAACTAAAATAACAGCCTCGCCGACTTTTTGAACATATACGCTCTCACCGTGAAACTGAAATTCTTTCGGCAGTCTTACAGCCTGACTCCTTCCATTAACAAATAATTTTGCAGTTTGCATTTTTCACCTCTTATTATAAGTATATATCATGGTATATACTTTGTCAAGCAAAAAATAATAGAACCTCATTTTTCTCACCTTGCAAATATTCTCCAAAAAGCGGACAATACAAACAACCTATGCTTTTAACAATAACATACACGGGAGAGAACGCCGACCATCTTGGCTATCTGCTCCATAAAAATCCATCGCGTCCTCAAACTGCCGCATTTAACTTTGGCAAAGTGCATATTTTTTATCCTGAGGTAAGCGCGAACCGTTGTACCGCCGCTCTGTTATTAGACATGGATCCGTTAGACCTTGCCCGCGGGAAGCAAGGTTCCACAGGTGGCGGTTTGTTTGATTATGTAAATGATCGTCCCTATGTTTCATCTTCATTTATGAACACGGCAATTTCTCGAGTTTACGGAACCGCCATGTCTGGCCGTTGTGAAAAAAATCAGGCTCTGGCGGACACTGCTCTTGAACTTTCTGCCACTCTTGTCATGTTGCCATGCCGTGGCGATACCAATATGTTGGAAAAAATTTTCGCGCCTCTGGGTTACGACGTTAAATGGGAAAACTGCCTTTTAGATGAGCGTTTTCCCGAATGGGGGGACAGTTGTTATGTGAACTTGACTATCAAGGCGAAAATACAGTTACAGGAACTTCTACGACATATCTATGTATTAATTCCAGTTTTTGATTACCGTAAACATTACTGGATAAATGATAAGGAAGTTGACAAGCTCCTTGAGCACGGTTCAGGCTGGTTGGAAAACCACCCTGAAAAAAATTTTATTACAAGGCGTTATTTCACAAAGTTGGGGCATTTCACAAGGCAGGCCATTGAACTGCTTAACCGTCTTGATAACGGTGAAGGCGGCGCGGAAAATTCTGTAACAGAAGGCGATACAGAAACGGAACCCGCCATATTGATAAAAATGCCGCGCCTTAATGATCAGCGGTTAGCAGGCGTATTGGGCGAATTAAAAAACAGCGGCGCAAAATCAGTACTTGATATGGGATGCGGCGAAGGCCGTTTGCTGCAACTTCTGATGAAGGAAAAAACTTTTACCGCCATAGCGGGAACCGACGTGTCCGCTGTTGTTTTAAGCAGGGCAGCCGATAATCTTAAACTTGACCGCATGACGGAAAATGAAAAAAAGCGCATAACGCTGTTTCAAAGTTCGCTCTGTTACAGGGACAAACGGTTTAAAAACTACGATGCCGTCTCAATTGTGGAAGTGATTGAACATCTGGATGAAAACCGCCTTCCCTCACTTGAGGCGGTTGTTTTTGCAGACGCAGCACCGGTGACAGTTATCATCACCACGCCAAACTTTGACTACAACGTAAATTACACGGGTCTTAGAGAAAATAAATTCCGCCACGGCGACCATCGTTTTGAATGGAACCGCGTCCAATTCCGCGCGTGGGCCGATTCCGCAGCCGGTCGTAATGGTTACTCGGTTCGTTATGAAGACATTGGCGAACAGGACGAAAATCAAAACACGCCGACCCAAATGGCTATTTTCAGGAAGAACACGCCTCAAAAACCAGCAATGCCCGATACTGCGGAGAACGCTGAATGAAAATAGAAATCCCCGAACTGTGCCTTGTCGCCACAGTGGGAGCGTCAGGCAGCGGCAAATCCAGTTTCGCGAAAAAACATTTTAAAGCCACAGAAGTACTCAGCTCGGATTATTTTCGCGGTCTTATATCCGATGATGAAAGCGATCAGAGCGCGACTGAAGCGGCGTTTGACAGTCTTTATTACATCGCAAGCAAGCGGCTTGAGCGGGGCAAACTTACGGTAATTGACGCTACCAGCGTCCAACAATTCGCCCGAAAAAAAATAATCGATATTGCCCGATCCCACGACGTGCTTCCGGTTGCCATTGTTTTTGATATGCCGGAAGATTTATGCATTGAGCGTAACCGCGTAAGACTTGATCGCAATGTCGCTCCCAATGTCGTGAGAAAACACGCCCGCGATTTGGCGAAGAGTTTACGCAGTTTGCAAAAAGAGGGCTTTCGTTATGTGCATATTTTACACGATCAAGAAGAAGTTGATTCCGTAGAAATTGTCAGGACTAAACTTTGGAATAACAAACGTGACGAGAGCGGCCCGTTTGACATAATCGGCGACATTCACGGGTGTTACGATGAACTTACGGAACTGTTGGAAAAACTTGAATATGCGGTAGATAGAGAATCTAACACCGCCCAGCCGCCTAGTGGCAGACGCGCTATTTTTCTTGGCGATTTATGCGACCGTGGGCCTGCCAACGCCGCAGTGCTTCATCTTGTGATTAACATGGTCGAATCAGGCATGGCTCTGTGCGTACCGGGCAACCACGATGTAAAATTGCTCCGCAAACTGCGTGGAAATGATGTCAAGCTGACTCACGGTTTGGATCTCACCGTCAAAGAATTTGAAAAGGAACCTCAATGTTTTATTGATAAGACAATGCAATTCCTTGACGGGTTGGTCAGTCATTATGTGCTGGATCAAGGCAAACTTGTTGTGTCCCATGCCGGCCTCTGCGAAAAATATCAAGGGCGCAGTTCAGGCAGGGTGCGCGGTTTCTGCCTGTACGGGGACACTACCGGCGAGACCGACGAGTTCGGACTTCCTGTCAGACTCAACTGGGCGGAAGAATACCGAGGCAAGGCGTTAGTTGTTTACGGCCATATCCCCTCAGCGCAAACTCGAAGCCTTAACAACACAATCTGTATTGACACAGGTTGCGTCTTTGGCGGAAAACTCACCGCTTACCGTTACCCTGAAGGCGAATTGGTTGAAGTTCCCGCCAAACGTGAATACTATGCCCCGGTCAAACCCCTAAACTACAACGCCATTTCAGCTAACGGTTGCAATGAACCCGATATTGCCGATGTTCTGGGAAGGCGGCGCGTCAGTACAAGAATATACCGCGAGGTCGCAATAAGCGAAGAAGCAAGCTCGCTTACTTTGGAAATAATGAGCAGGTTTTCCGCAAATCCCCGCTGGCTCATTTATTTGCCGCCTACGATGTCTCCAAGCGGAACCAGCAGCCTTGACTCTTTTTTGGAACATCCTCTGGAAGCTTTTGGCTACTACAAAAAACACGGTGTTTCAAAAATAATCTGTGAAGAAAAACACATGGGCTCCCGCGCGATAATCGTTATCTGCAAAAACAGCGAAACCGCGAAAACCCGCTTCGGTATTGACGGCGATTCACTGCCGGAAAATATTCCGGGTATTATTTACACTCGCACAGGTCGCCACTTTTTTGCGAGTGCTGAAAAAGCCCACGAACAGGCGATACTAACCCGATTGCAAACCGTTTTGAACAATTCGAATTTTTGGGGCGCTTTTTCCACGGACTGGGTATGTTTGGACACTGAACTAATGCCCTGGTCGGCTAAAGCCCACGCCCTCATTCTGGAACAATACGCCCCAACAGGCACGGCAGGGCGAGGCGGCCTTACCAAAGCGGTTTCGGCGCTTACGTCTGCAAAAATGTCGTATAACGGCAGTAATATTTCCGATATAACGGTTGAATCGGGTACTCCGGGAGATATGAACCTTTCTGCGGTTTTGGAAGATTATCAGAACCGACTTGAATGCCTTGAACGTTATACTCAAGCCTACCGCCGTTACTGCTGGCGAATCTCCTCGGCTGATGACTACCGCATCGCTCCCTTTCACATTCTCGCTACCGAAGGCAAAGTCTGGCATGACGAAAACCATTTGCGCCATCTGGCAGTAATACGCGATTATATCACCTCAAGCAATGATCCGATTTTTACCGCTACCAATCACCTAACGGTTGACTTAAACGATGACGCTTCTGTCGCCGCCGCCGTTGATTGGTGGCTCAATCTTACCAACTCAGGCGGCGAAGGCATGGTAGTCAAACCACTGGACTTTATCGCCCATGACAAAAACGCTCTTTTGCAGCCGGCTGTAAAGTGCCGTGGGCGCGAGTATCTGCGTATCATCTACGGCCCCGATTACACGACAACCGCCCACCTTGACCGGCTACGAAAACGATCGTTGCGCAGAAAACAGGAGCTTGCACTTTCCGAATTTGCCCTGGGCATGGAGTCTTTGGAACGTTTTGTAAATAAAGAACCGTTCTACCGTTATCATGAGTGTGTCTTCGCGGTATTGGCTCTTGAAAATGAAACTGTTGATCCTCGGCTTTAAAACATTAAACGGTAATAGTATTGAGCAAAATTTTTATCTTTACAAAAAGAGATTTCTATAATTATAATTGTCATTGGAGGAAAATATGCGGTCATTGGTAACCATTCAAAAAGTAAGGGAAGTCACTGCCATTCCCGATTCGGATTTTCTTGAGCTTGCCCATGTAATGGGGTGGCAGTGCGTCGTTAAAAAAGGCGAGTTCAAAGCCACAGATATGGGCGTTTATTATGAAGTTGACAGTTTCCTTCCAATAGACGAGAGCTATGAATTTTTACGCGCTACTTCATACCGCGACAATGTTGACAACGGCAAGGGTTTCAGAATCCGCACGTTGAAAATGCGCGGCCAGCTTTCGCAGGGGCTTTTTTTACCGCTTGAAAAATTTCCCGAACTCGCGGGCTTAAGCGAAGGCGCGGACGTTACGGAAAAACTCAATGTAAAAAAATGGTACATTCCCGAAACGGCAAACGCGGGCGGCACAATTATAGGAGAGCGTCCTTACGGCATTCCCGCTTCCGATGAAATCCGCATTCAATCCGCGCTTGAACTGCTTGAGGAGCTAAAAGGGAAACCGTACTATATCACCACAAAAATGGACGGCACTTCCGGGATTGTTTATTATATTGACGGAAAAATCGGGTGTTGCAGCAGAAATAAAGAGATAAAAGACGAGGAGTCTTCATTATATTGGACGCCTGTTTACAAATACGGTCTTAAAGAAAAGTTCGCCAAGCTTGGCAAAAACATAGTTATTACAGGAGAGATATGCGGCCCCGGAATACAAAGAAACAAATTGCGTCTAACGGGTACCGATTGGTACGTATTTGACGTAAAAGACTGGGACGCGGGAAAATATTTCCCCTACGATGAAGCCGTAAAATTATGCGCCGAATTAGGCCTCCCGACCGTCCCCCTTGAAGAGCGAGGAGAGCAATTCAATTATTCGCTAGAAACTCTGCTTGAAAAAGCAAGAGGCAAGTACCCAAGCGGGCTTGATAAAGAGGGGATCGTAGTGCGTAGCACAAACGCACCTAAAGCAATATCTTTTAAAGTTTTGAATAACGATGCTCTGCTTAAAGAAAAAGATTAATTGGGGAGTAGGGAATGGGGAATAGGGTTGGTTTGTCGCGTCCTGGTGTAAAGTTGACACTAGGAGAAGGAAATTAGGGAAGGTAAATTTGCTTCAATAATGAAGGAGCAAAAAGCCTATGGCATTTGCGGAATGGCCACGGTTCAAAAATGGTTCAGGAATACGGTTTAAGTTAATAGGCGATGGAAAAAGTTGGTTTTTACAGCTTTCAGTTAAAGCAACAAATACGGGTTACGCTTTTTATGATGCGACGATAAAGACCAAAAAAAAATTGGACGCTTTTGAACAATCCATTGAAGACAATGCGGAAAAGTTTGTGCCGCTTTCAGATAAGGAAAAAACCGAAGTAGAAACCATTATTAATGCGGCATACATCTAATCAGGTACTATTCGTATACTATCAATAGTACAAAAAATTATAATCTAATTCTTCGTTTTTGTTATTGGTTACTTTCACCGTTAATCCGCCATGTGGTAAATATTCTATTCTCTTTACCGATAGCCCGGTATTTCTGTTTTTTAAAGGATGTTCGCCATAAAATAATGTATGTGCGATTTCTGACAATCTTTCACTGCCATCCGCAACAGCGTCGTGAAAATCATCGGGAGATATATCAAAGAAGTCTCCAAAAAATTCAGATAGTAATCCAAGTTGATAATAATAATCTACTCCATCCTCCATTTGTCCTAATGTAGACCTGAACGCCGCTATATCTCCGTTCTCTATGGCTTCAAAGCGCTTTAATATCATATCAATAACATCTTGGGGAATTCTGGCGCCCACTGTTATGCCATTGGGCAAGGTAACGTATTTTCTTATCAAACTGATCCACATCTCGTCTATATCATCAAATATTACATAATATACGCCACTCATTGAATTTCCGCCGCCATTTTGTATTAACAGTTCATTTTCATCAAATCGCACCTCAACACTTTCCGGCGATTCTTGAGGGTCTCCGTCAATTTCCAAACAAGACCATTTTATTCCGTCTAAATAAAAGGATTCAAAATTGTTTGTAAAACTTATTTTTCCTTCCAGATTTCTCTTGGGAGTTGTCATCTCATATTTATATCCCTTAACGTCTTTTGTTATAATTAATTCGACATGAGTAATCATGTCTGTACTTTTATCGTCAATATAATGACCTTCAATATTTTTTATTTCCATTATGGCGGCTGCGTGTGCATTATTCTTGTATACACAACAAATATTCACGGAGCATAGTAATAATAAAATAATTACAGAATGGTTTTTCATTTGATATTCCTTTTATTGGGTGATGTTATAGTATATTAATTTATTATAATGATCAATGTATTTTTTTGTCTTTTTGTACTGCTTATGCTGAACTTGCCGTTTTTAAGACAAGCATATAAGGTGTGTCAGGAACCGGCATTTTTTGTCCGCCAGTATTCCTGTCTCTTAATAAATGCAGTATGCAACTTTTCTTTGCGTTCT
>NZ_BDHF01000068.1:0-77877 GCF_054786115.1 Treponema sp. R80B11-R83G3
CCTCTTTGTCGTCTCAAAACCCATGAAATTATTGTAATCAAAAACCTGTATATGGCCGGTTCCAAGTTCCAGATACCTGTCCGTAATTCCCCTTATCATACCGTCAGCTACAATTAAAGTTACAATTATTGGGACAAGACTGACGGCTATTCCCGCCGCCGCGCCGCGCAGATAACGCACGCCCTCTTTTGCCCTGCCCCATAAGTATCTAATCGCAATATAAAAAGAAGTTTTCTTTTTCAAGATAATTCCTCTGACAACAGGCCGTTGTCCAAAACAAATCTGACAGACGCCCTTTGCGCGACTTTTCCGTCATGGGTAACTATAATTAGCGTCTTATTTCTTTTTTGCGCGTTTTCATATAACAGTTCCGCGACAATATCGCTGTTCTGCGGATCAAGATTTCCGGTAGGTTCATCGGCAAGAATTAACGCCGGATCATTTACCATTGAACGAGCCACCGCCACTCTTTGCCTCTCCCC
Source organism: Treponema sp. R80B11-R83G3 (assembly GCF_054786115.1). Taxonomy (NCBI): domain Bacteria; kingdom Pseudomonadati; phylum Spirochaetota; class Spirochaetia; order Treponematales; family Treponemataceae; genus Treponema; species Treponema sp. R80B11-R83G3. Next base: position 483 of record NZ_BDHF01000068.1, read on the forward strand.
GCCTGAAAGCTGAGAAGGAAAATGGCCGCTTCTGTCTTCCAGTTTAACGTCGGCTAACAACTGCCTTGCCCTGTCAACCGCCTCTTTTTTCTTTAACCCCGCAATGTACGCAGGCAGCATAATATTTTCAAGGGCGGTAAAATCTTTTAAAAGATAATGAAATTGAAAAACAAAGCCCGTTTGTTTTGACCTGTATACCGCAATTTCTTTTTCCGAAAGCGAAGTTATGTCCGTACCATCCAAGAACACATTTCCCTCGTCGGTATGATCAAGGCCGCCTATGATATTTAAAAGCGTGCTTTTGCCGCTCCCGCTCTGCCCGCTTATCGCGACAGATTTTCCTTCTTCAATTTCAAAATTAATTCCTTTCAGAATGTGAAGAGTTTCAGCGCCTGAAACATAATTTTTTACTATGTTTGTAACTTTTAAAAGAATTTTTCCCCGCGTGTCATTCATAACGCAGCACCTCCGCCGGTTGTATTTTTGACGCTTTTCGCGACGCAAACCATGCCGCAGAAAGAGCCGAAACAAAGCCGAATAAAAATATTAACGCGACCTCATGAGGCAGAATTCTCGAAGGTATTTCTTTTATATAAAATACCGCCGGTGAAAAAACGGAGAAATTCCCCGTCATTCCGATTCCAAGCCGTCCCGCCAATATATTAATAATATCAATAAACCAATTTATTATATTTTCTACTATTGTAAAAAAACCGGATATATTTAATGCTACGGCCAAGCCGATAATTAACCCGATAAACGCGCCTGTAAGCCCAATAATCGCCCCGTCAAGAACAAATACAAAACGCACCTCAGTCTGCGTGCCGCCTATAGCGCGTAACAGGCCTATTTCCTCGCGCCTCTGCAAAACCGCTCTTCTTTGCGCCTGAAAAATATTTAAGCCTACTACTATAAAAATTAAGCCTACAAGTATAAACATAAACAGTTTTTCCGTTCTTAGGGCGCCAAAAAAAGAACGGTTATAATCGCGCCAGCTTGATAATTTTATTCCCTCATAAGAAGATAATTTTTTTTTCGCCTGCTCTAACGCCGTTTTGTCCATAAAACGGTTCGCAAGTTTAATTCCAAGTTTTAATTCACATTCATTCTGCAAAAAAGAAGCGTTTTCAATGTTAAGAAAAACCCAACTGTAATCGTACTCATAATATCCGGTTCTGAATATTCCCGTAACAAAGCCGGTAAAACTGCTTTCGTCTTCCTGTGACAGAATACCGGTAAGGGAAAACACGGTTATCTCATCTCCGATGGACAGGCCAAGACGATGCGCAAGCTCAGAGCCTAATAACGCGTTCTTTTTATTTGAAATGTCAAAAGAGCCTTCTTCAAAATCCAGCCTGCCCATCATTGCCTTGTCAATTTCCTGCGTGTTTTCACCTAACCCTCTTACCAATACCGCTTGTTGTGACGACCTTCTTCCCCTTGCGATAGCCTGATATTCCTTAAACGGAACAGCCGCCTTAACGCCGGGAATTCCAAGAATAGCAGCCTGTATTTCATTAATTTTATCCTGTTCAAAAGACTCCACGCGCAAATGATACGATGAAACTTCTAAAATACTTTCTATAAAACCTAATTGAAATCCGTTCATAACGGCGATAATCACTATCAGGGCAAGTACCCCTACGGCTATTCCTATAATTGCCAAGACGGGAGAACTGCTTCGTCCTTTAAAAATATAACGGGAAGCTACAAATAAAACCCATAATTTTTTCAATTATTAACCCTTGTTTCAGAAATTTTCCTTCCGTCTTCCCAAACGGCCCGAAGCACTACAAGATCATCCATGTAAAGTTCTTCAATCTCCATTTTCCCTTCCGTGCTTACAATCCTTTCCAAAACGCCGTCTTTAAAATTTCTTTCAAGAATCTTGTCCCCCTCCGCATTATAAACAAATTCCGCAGTTAATACCGTATCGCCTTCCGTCTTTAATGTCTTTACGATACGGCCGTTTTTCCACGTGTTTTTTATAGTCCAAACTATTTTATCCTCATCATCATATAGAGTTTCACCTAAAATTCTGCCCCTTTCATCAGTATCAAAAATCATTTTAAAACCGTCGCCGACATATTCATTTTCAAAAAATTCAGGATATATATTGATTTTTTCGCCGATAAAAACGTCCTTTTCCACCGAATCCATCATACGTTTTGGAAAAGCCACTATAACCGGCTCATCCAATACCCCGTCTTTTTGAAATATCCGCTCAATACATCTTAAATATTGAGAACGGTTATAACGGTAATAATCAATATAAGACGTTTTAAAATTCTCCCCATTGTTATCTGACATTAAAGATGCGGCGCTAATTAAAATATTGTCTTTTAACGTATACTCCGTTTTTTCCGCCCTTCCGTCTTCAAAAAATTTAAATTCAGACATTAAAAATAAATTTTTATCGTATATCTCTATAAATCCCTTTCTTTTTTTTATATTCTTATTAATAACTACTTTTGCCTCTTCTTTCGGTTTTTCTTCCGATTTTTCTTCTTTTGCTTCTTCTTCCTGTTTTTCTTCTTCCGTCCGCGCTAAAATTTCAGCTTCTTTTTCCCCAATCGCAACTAATTCCGTTGATTTTTCCGTAATAACAATTTCTTCTTTAATTTCAGGTTCTAATTCAGGCTCAATAAAAACGGCGTTTAGCCTCGTATTGCCTTTTTCATCCCTTAATATCCATTGCGTTCTAATTTGTTCGCCTTTTTTATAAAGAATACGGACTTCAACATTATACTTTTCATTAAAATAGGGAAGAAGATACTCCGGCAATTCTTCATTTGACACATAGTTTATGGCAAGCGCATATTGGCTGCGCAGCGCGGTAAAACGGGACTGCATTTCTTCTAAAGCCATACCGCCTGAATTTGAACGGAACCACCGCGCCGGCCTTATCCAACCGTCTCCCTGCTCTAATTTATAATCTAAAGCGATTTCAGTTTCTTCAGATTCTATGTCAGGTAACACCTCGTCCGCTTCCTGGGTTAACGCTATAATGCCCCCAAAGAGTAATAAAACGGGAATAACAATAAGAATTATTTTTTTACCCGATACCCGCAAATTCCCTCGCAAATTTATGGGGATCAAACAATTCAATATCCCCGTATTTTTCGCCCGTGCATATATACGCGACGGGCAATTTTAATTCCGACGCCAAAGAAAAAACTACTCCTCCCTTGGCGGTAGAATCGTACTTTGTCAATATTACCCCGTCCAGAGCGACCGCGCCATGAAATATTTCCGCTTGGGCGAAAGCGTTTCTTCCCGTAGTCGCGTCCAGCACAAGGTATTTCAGATAATATATGCCGTCCGCTTTTGACTCCACTACCCTGTCAATCTTCCGCAATTCTTCAACTAACGCCGATTTTGTGTGCATTCTTCCGGCGGTATCCGCAATAACAACGTCCGCCCCTCCTGACAGCGCGGCTTCAAGCGCGTCATAAACCACAGCCGCCGGGTCTCCCCCCTGCTTATGGGCAACTAAGCGCGTATTTAGTTTCTGAGCGTGTATTTTTATCTGATCAATCGCGGCGGCCCTGAACGTATCAGCCGCCGCGATAATTGTCTTTTTATTGTACTCGGTATTGTAAAAATACGAAAGTTTCGCCGCAGTAGTCGTCTTGCCTACTCCATTTACGCCAAGGAGCAGAACAGCCGCCAGATTTTCACAATCATCAGGAGTTTTAACCGCCGCCGCTTTTTTTAATTCGTCTTCAAGCAATTCAGATAATCTTTCAGGCAACGAAATAGAGCCGTCTTTTTTATACTGTTCTTTTAATAATTCAACCGTTTTATACGCCTGCGAGGCGCCAAAATCGCCTTCTATCAACAAATCGCAAAGATCGTCAAACAGTTCTTCATTAATCGCGGGTTTCCCTCTGAAAAAATTTTTTATCTTTTCGCTGAATTTCATTTTTTCCCGCCTTGAGGCGCGATAGACGCTGAATCTTTTCCTGAATAGTAGATATATCTGATCATGCGGTAAATTCCATAAGCAGAAGCGACTCCAAAAGCAATGGCGGAACCCGTGCTTAAGTAATACATATTTATCATGTTTTCCTGAAGGTCTAGCGCCCCACTTTGATTATACGCGTCACTTGCGCTTAAAAAAGAATAATAAAAAATCCATGCGGCAATGCCCGTAATCCATTGGCTGCCCCACGCCCAGTAATACCCCCTGCGTTCTTTGTCAACGCGGCCTTTTTTTATTGGCAACGATGTTTTTACGGATACCGATTGCTCATATTCCGCCGAATCCAGCGTTTTAAAAACTATAGAACCTTTCTTACCGTTAACATTCTCCATCTCCACATATTCTAAATTATTTGCGGGAAGCCTGAGGGTCAACGGAGATTCCCCTATATACAACGCGCCGTGGTATACGCGCCCGTTACCTGTAATTTCCGTATTTACATATTCAATAGGGTTAAGTTTTAAGTTAATTTCAGTAAGTTCTCCCGAGACAAGTTCAGTATCAAGGACAATGCTTTCATGATCAGGCGCCGATGCGGTTACCGTGATTTTACCGGGAGGGTATTCAGTTAATGAAACATCGCCTTTGCCCGCAAATGATCTGTTAATCAATACCAATGCCGTTTCAGGTTCCGCTTTAACCGCCACAGCCGCAGGATGGTTTCCCGAAAGAACAATTAGTAATTTTCGCGTAATTTCATCAATAGCGGCGTTAATATCGCCATAAGAAAAAACAGCGCTATCCTCCCAAACATAAGACTTCGTATATACGGTATAAAGTTTTATCTTTAAAAAATATCTTCCGTGAAAATCCGAAATATTCCCCGTTAAAAAAGCGTCAGCTTTCTGGGTTGCGCAAAATCTGTTTTCACTCCCCTTTTCCGGAGCGGCTGGAAATGTAAGATTAAGGGTGCCGGAAGTTAATTTAAAAACAGGTTCCTTATTTATTAATGGGGCGTTATTATCAATTTCTTCCAGATTTTCCCTTAATTTTTTTATCTCAGCGTCTAGCTTTACGATATTCTGACGGTACTTCCAATCAGGCTCTCCCATGTAAACTTGTTTGGATCTTTCATCAATTTTCGCGGAAAGAGTCTTTGCCGAGCTTGCCCGCGCGCGCGCCCATGCATACTCTTCATAATATGCGTATTCAGGAGATATACGGGTATGATAATTTATTGTTTTTAAACGGTTTGTCAATTCTTTTAACACTACGTCTGAAATGTTTAATTTATCGGAGGGAAGCGCCTTTGCATCGAAATTTGTAATACACAGAAACCATTCGTCATTTTGCGTTTTTATTGCAGTTTCGTCGGTTTTTCCCTTTGCAAATAACGGCATAGTTAAAACGAGAAAAATAAACACTAAAAGACACCGCGCTTCTTTCAATTCATCTCCCCATTACGCCATGAAAATTTTAAATACTCCTCGATAAAAGGATCAATATCGCCGTCCATCACGGCTTGAATATTTCCTTTCTCAACTTTTGTACGGTAATCCTTTACCATAGTATACGGTTGAAACACATATGATCTTATCTGATGCCCCCAGGAAATATCCTTTTTCTCCTGCGAATATTTTTCGTTTTCTTTTTCCTTCTCCTGCCTGTAATATTCATAAAGCCGCGCCTTAAGCATGCTCATGGCAATCGCGCGGTTTTTAATCTGACTGCGCTCGTTTTGGCAGGCTACAACAATGCCTGTCGGCAGGTGCGTAAAACGAACCGCGCTGTCCGTCTTGTTTACATGCTGCCCTCCCGCGCCTCCCGAGCGGTAGGTGTCCACCCGCAAATCTTCGGGTTTTATGTCTACTTCGATTGTATCATCAATAACGGGAAAAAGGTAAACTGACGCGAAAGACGTGTGCCTGCGCGCGTTTGCGTCAAACGGGCTGATTCTGACAAGCCGGTGAATCCCCGATTCGCCTTTTAAATAACCGTAGGCATAGTCTCCGTCAATGCGGCAAGTCGCTGATTTTAGCCCCCCTTCCGCTTCCTGCTGATCAACTTCTTCAACGGAAAAGCCTTTTTGCTCAGCCCAGCGCAGGTACATGCGGTAGAGCATTTGCGTCCAATCGCAGGCTTCCGTCCCGCCCGCTCCTGAATGGACGGTAAGAAAACAGGGGTTTTTATCCATTTCGCCCGTCATAAGTTCAAACATATTCTGTTTATCATAGCGGGCGGTTAAGTCTTTGATTGTTTTTTCGATACCGGGGCTTTCTCTTTCATCTTTCGCCTCAGTTGCCAATTCATATAAGGCTTGCAAATCGGCGACTTCATCCCGCAGGGCTTTCCACGGCTCATAACGGTTTTTAAGGCTTTTAAGGGAAGCCATTGTCTTTTCGACTATTTCCTGATCGTTCCAAAAACCCGGCTCCGCCGTTTTTGCCTCGACTTCGGCTATACGCTGCGCAAACGAAGCGTCTTCAAAGACGCCTCCATGTATCATTTATTTTCTTTTCTAAATCTTCAATGGGCGCGCCCAATTCGGTAAGCAGCATGGTTTTCTCCTCTGTATTTAATAGATTATAGTAAAAAGATTTTAATTTCAAGCTGTATTTTTGATGGGGAGTAGGGAATGGGGATCGTGGTACGAAAGCTATTAATATTGACAACACGATTAGATTACTAACAAGAACCCTACTCCCCATTCCCTACTCCCTACTCCCTAAAAAATTCCCCAGCGCATAAAGGGGGACAATTTTAATGCCGGGCAATTCGCCGAAATTTTCAAGTGAGGTGCGGATGCCGAAAGAGGACTGTTTTTCTTCCATAAATAAACGCATGCTTTGCATTGCCCCTTTGCCGCTGCTTTTTACTTCTATCGGAACGATATTCTGCCCGTGCTGTATGACAAAATCGACTTCCGCATTACTGCTTTTATTTTCACGGTGCCAGTAGTAAAGATTTTTTTTCTCATAGCAGGAAGATGATTTTAGTATTTCCAAACCGGCGAATAATTCAGCGATACTGCCTTTGTTTATCAATGAAAAATCATCGCTTATTAATAAATCAGATAATGGCAGCCCCAATAATCTTTGAAAAACGCCCGTATCCAATAAAAGGAGTTTTTTCTTTTTACTGTCAATTTCCGCCCCAAGCGGTATTCCGTTTGCTGCGGAATGATAAACGGGAATAACCAGCCCCGACATAATTAAAAGCTCCATTCCCTCCTTTATTTGCCTGCTGTTATAATCGTTTGACATATTCGTATATACAAATTTTCTTCCCATTTGCGCCGTAACTGAATCAAACACGGCTGATAATTGCGATGTCGAAACTTTTTTCTTGTACTTGGTAAAATCCGCTCTCAACGAAATTATTAGATCGTCTAAAATCCGCTGACAGGAAAGCAAATCGTTATTATTAACATAAGCGGACACTACTTCCGGCATTCCGCCAAGTATAAGAAATCTTCTTAATAGTTCAATCGCTTTTTTATGAACAGCCTCCGACAGTGGATTTTTACAATCCGCTTTTTGAATGGCTTGCAGGAGCAAGCTATGATTACAGGCCTCTAAGAATTCAAAGAAATTCATCGGATACATAAACATGGAACGCACGCGCCCTACTCCGAATGACGGTATTTCCTGAAAAGCGAATTCCAAAAGAGAGCCTGCGGCGATAACGTGCAGTTCGCCGTATTCTTCGTAAAAAAAACGCAGTGAGGAGATTGCCGGAACTGAGCTTTGAATTTCATCGAAGAACAATAGTGTTTTTCCAGGGATTATAGGCATTTGATAAATCGCGGAAAGTTCCTGACAAAGTTTAAAAGGAGACAAGTTGCCTTTCGCGAATAAATCCCTCGCTTCGTTATTTGACTCAAAGTTTATTTCAAAAAAATACTCAAATTGTTCCGACAGACGTTTTACGGCTCTGGATTTTCCTACTTGCCTTGCGCCTCTAAGCAATAGAGGCTTGCGGTTACTTTCCTTCATCCATAAGAGTAAATCATTGTCTATTTTTCTGTTTATATAGGGAGTATTATCCATTTTTAACCTCAAAACCAGTATAATTGGTTTTTTAAAAAAATACAAGTATAAAACGGTAATTTTTATAAATTATACAGGTCAAAAAACTGTTATTTTTATGAAATATACAATGCAAATAATAATATTTATATCTATTACACAATGCTAATATATATTATTTTTATCAAATTTACTAGTTTATAAATAGTTATTATTGTATTTTATACAAGGTATATTTATGATATTTTTGTTATTTTTACAAGTCTTTATTATGTTATATTAACTTATTATACAGGGTAAATAATATCATTTTTTTTAAAAATACAAGGCAAAGCTCCCTATTCCCCACTCCCTACTCCCCATTCCCTATTCCCCACTCCTCTAAAAACCGCTATACTCACGTTATGGACAAATTAATCATCAAGGGTGCGCGTGAACATAATTTAAAAAACATCGATCTTGAACTTCCTCGCGACAAATTAATCGTTATTTCAGGGCTTTCCGGCTCCGGCAAAAGTTCGCTTGCGTTTGACACAATTTTCGCCGAAGGGCAGCGCCGCTATGTGGAAAGCCTGTCTGCCTATGCGCGCCAGTTTTTGGGGCGTATGGACAAGCCCGATTTGGACTACATTGAAGGGCTTTCCCCCGCAATTTCCATTGAGCAAAAAACTACCCACCGTAATCCGCGTTCAACTGTCGGAACAGTAACCGAAATTTATGATTATTACCGTCTTCTTTACGCAAGAATCGGCATCCCGCACTGCCCCGTCTGCGGCAAGGAAATCCGCGAACAGCCGGTGGATTCCATAATCGAAACAATTTTACAATTTAAAGAAGGAACGAAAATTCAACTGCTCTCCCCCGTCATTCGCGGGAAAAAGGGAGAACATCAAAAAATAATCGAAGACGCGCGTAAGGCGGGATTTGCCAGGGCAAGAATAGACGGAGTTCCCGTAAACCTTGACGAAAGCATCAAACTTGACAAACAAAAAAAACACTCTATCGAAATTATCGTTGACAGGCTTGTGATTGGAAAAGAGATACGCTCGCGGTTAGCGGAGTCGGTGGAAACTGCCTTGCAAACGGCTGAAGGCTTGTTAATCGTACTGATTAACGAGGACGGAAAAAATTCCGAACAGATTTTTTCGCAAAAAAATTCCTGTCCCGACTGCGGCGTGTCAATTCCCGAATTGCAGCCGAGGCTTTTTTCGTTTAACAACCCCTTTGGCGCATGTCCCGGCTGTTCCGGGCTTGGCGTAAAACTGGAATTTGATCCCGATCTTGTAATTCCAGACCGCTCGCTCTCCTTTAACAAAGGCGGCGTTATACCATACAACCCGGATAGCGCGTGGAACAGCAGCCGTTTTCAAAGCCTCGCCAAACATTACGGATTCAGTCTTGATACTCCTTTTAATAAATTGTCAAAAAAAGTGGTAAATGCGATTCTTTACGGCAGCGATGACCATATTAAAGTCCGTTATGTGAACCGTGAGGGAACTGGGCATTTTGAATACCAGTCAAAATTTCCCGGCATTTTGGAAGAACTTAAACGGCGTTATTTAGAAACGCAGTCGCAGGGCATCAAGGAGTGGCTTGAAAAATTTATGAGCCAGAAACCTTGCGAAGACTGCGGCGGCAAACGCTTAAAACCGGAAGTGTTGGCGGTAACCGTCTCCGGAAAAAATATTTGGGAATTGTCAAAGTTATCGGTAACTGATTCCCTGCATTTTTTTAAGACTGTAAAATTTAACAAGAATGAAAATAAAATAGCGTATCAGATATTAAAAGAGATAAACGCGCGTCTTGGCTTTATGCAGAATGTCGGTCTTGACTACCTCAGTCTTGAGCGCAAAGCTTCCACTCTTTCAGGCGGTGAAGCCCAAAGAATAAGGCTCGCGACTCAAATAGGCTCAAGCCTTGTGGGCGTATTGTACATTCTTGACGAACCGTCCATTGGGCTTCACCAAAGAGACAACCAGCGCCTGATTGACACTCTTATGTACCTGCGCGACCTTGGCAACACGCTCATTGTCGTCGAACATGACGAGCAAACTTTACGCACTGCCGACCACATTGTCGATTTGGGGCCGGGCGCGGGCGTTCACGGGGGATATGTTGTAGCGCAGGGGAAACCCGATGAAGTAATGAAAGTAAAGGAAAGCCTTACCGGCCAGTATTTGGCTGGCGCGTTAAAGATCGACATTCCCAAAGAACGCCGCAGCGGAAACGGCGCATTTATAAAATTAAGGGGAGTAAGCGAACACAACCTTAAAAATATCAACGTGGAAATTCCGCTTGGGGTTTTTACCTGCATCACGGGCGTTTCAGGTTCGGGAAAATCTACCTTGCTCTCCGACGTTCTGTACCCCGCGCTCGCGAATAAAATCTACGGTTCCAATCACACGGAAGGCGTTTATAAAAAACTGGACGGCGCGGAGCACATAGACAAAGTAATCGATATCGATCAAAGCCCAATAGGCAGAACGCCGCGCTCAAACCCGATTACTTATGTCGAAGGGTTTACGGCAATTCGCGATTTGTTCGCCAATCTGCCGGAATCAAAAATGAGGGGGTATAAATCTGGGCGCTTTTCGTTTAATGTGCGCGGCGGCAGATGCGAAAATTGCGAAGGGGACGGGACGATTAAAATAGAGATGAATTTTTTGCCGGACGTTTACATAACTTGCGACGTATGCCAGGGAAAAAGGTTTAACAAAGAGACGCTGGAAATCCGTTATAAAGGGAAAAATATCGCCGAAGTGCTGGATATGACCATCGAAGAAGCCGCCGTGTTTTTCGCCCCCATTCCGCAGATTGCCCGTAAAATGCAAACGCTTTTGTCCGTAGGATTGGGTTATGTGAAACTGGGGCAGTCAGCCCTTACGCTCTCAGGCGGGGAGGCGCAGAGAGTAAAGCTCGCCTTGGAGCTTTCAAAACGCTCCACCGGCAGAACTCTGTATATGCTTGACGAGCCGACAACCGGCCTTCATTTTGCCGACGTAAAACAATTAATGGACGTAATTCAACGGTTGGTAGATCAGGGAAATACGGTTATAATGATAGAACACAACCTTGACGTTCTTTTGCAGGCGGATCACATTATTGATTTAGGGCCTGAAGGCGGTGAAAAAGGGGGGCAAGTAATTGCGACAGGGACGCCTGAGCAAATTGCCAAATGCACAGCGTCCTACACGGGCGCGTTTCTGGCTGAAATGTTAAATCGTAACGCGGTACGCAAGAATAAAAAGCAATGATAAATAGACAGTTTTTCTTGTTATGTATTTTAATGTCTCTTTTTTTTACGGTACTCTACGCGCAGGAAGAAGAATCGCCGCCGTTAGAAGAAAAAACTGATGAAAACGCCAAAGAAGAACATCAAGAAGAAAAAACTGTCAATTCCCATTTAAACCGGCGCATAGAAATGGAAATAAAAACATCAACCTTAAGCGAACTAGCGGCATGGTGCCGCACTCTTGGGCTTTCGGAAGGAGGTACAAGAGAAGAATTATCAAAACGTTTAAGGGAGCATTTTAACTTGCGTGAAACAATATCCAATAACGATGACAAACGAAAAATAATAACAATAGAATCCTCCCAAGCTTCCGAGTATTTCACAATTGACGTAATTGACGAAGATTACGCGAGATTAAAAGGCGACGTTAAAATAACTTTAAAGGACGGGGATAAAACCCATAAAATAAGCGCGGATGAAATACTGTTTAACCGCACGAGAAACATAATTACGGCAAGCGGAAATGTAATGTACGAAAAAATAGAATCGGATAAAACGGAAACATTTCGCGGAAAAAGCATAACGGTTAACATTGACAACTGGTCAAGCGTTTTTCTTGACGGCAGTTCAACAATGGAAAACGAAGGGTCTTCATATCTTTTTTCAGGGTCGGTAATTTCCAGAAGCGATCAGGACACGACAGTTTTAAAACAAGCCATGATCTCCAGCGGAACAGATGAGAACGCCTATTGGTCTATCAGAGCCTCAAAACTATGGCTCCTGCCGGGTTCTGACTTCGCGATTTTTAACGCGGTTTTAAATGTAGGAGAAATCCCCGTATTATATATTCCGTTTTTTTATTTCCCGACGGATGAGGTCGTCTTTCATCCCGTTATCGGATACCGCAGCAGGGAAGGCGGATTTATTCAAACAACAACTTATCTTATAGGCCAGCCTAAGTCGGAATCTACGGAAAAAAGTTCTCTTAGCAGAATAATAGGCAACTCAGACAACAAGGAAAAAGAACTTCAAGGCCTGTTCCTTCGAAGTACAAGCAGGCCCATAACCAATACAAATTCAACCAGTCTTAAAGCTTTACTTGATTATTATGTTAATTTGGGCGCATATGCGGGCCTTGAGCTTACCACTCCAAAGGCGGGAATTTTAAATCAAACCGGTTTGTCTTTTGGCGTAGGATTTACAAGAACGCTAACTAAAACAAGCTACGGCTTTTCTCCGTACAATGATGACGGTACGTTTGACTGGAATAAATCCAACTTTTTATCATTGGCTGTTCCTTTCCGTTACCGGATGAAATTTACAAGCGGCATCAGCATGAAATACGGCAGTCTTTCCTGGGATATCCCGTATTATTCCGATCCATTTGTAGACAGAGACTTTACAAATAGCCGCTCGGAAAGCATGGATTGGATGAATATGCTGGAAAAAGGAGCGTCATTTGAAGAACAATCATCGGAAGGCCAAATAGACTCATATAACTGGAATATATCAGGAAGCATAAATCCGTCATTTAATAAACTCTCCCCTTTCATTTCCAATGTATCAATCTCCAGTATTTCTACAACAGTGTCCTTTAAAAAACTAAATGATATTGCTTTCAGTAACAATACGGATTCTCCAAACTATTATTTTTACGCGCCTGACAAATATACAATTTACAGTATTTCAGGTTCAGTTTCCGGAACCCCGCTTTCCTTAGGCGGCGTACAGTCAAAATCGGATAGTAATACATCCGAGTTTCAAACGCCTGAAGATCCATTTAACGGTATTGGCGTTCCAATATCACCGTGGGCGGCGGATGACGTTAACAAGGAAAAAACAACATCATCGGAAATTTTAACTCCCCCTGTTCTTTCTCAAACTTTTAGCCTGCCGGCGGCCGGAAATACAAAATTCAGCTTTGATTATTCGTTATCTCCTACAAGCTCTTCAGAAATGCAATTTATGTCAGGAAACTGGAAAACGTATGAAGATGTGGATTGGAACGAATCTCAATCAATACTGACAAGCGTTAGCGGAAATACAAATTTAAATTTTCGCTTGGATCATTCAACAGGTTTGTTCAATAATATTTTTACTCTTTCAGGCAGCGGAACATGGCGTGATTATTCATACTTAAATGAAGAAATGTATACGGATCCGGCAGAAATGGAAAAGGTACGCAAACAACAATACGCTCTTACGAACTACACGTCTTCTTACACTTATACCGGTACGGTAAAACCGTTTTTTTCTGATCCTATATTTGCCCAAACAAATTTTCAATATACTTTCAGGGGCACATTGGTAAGATCAAAAAAATATACGGACGGAGACGGACCTGAGCTTACGCCTGAATGGGGAGCATGGGTAAAAGAACAAAGAAAAGACGGGGAAGACATACTAGGGCTTAACAGCCACAGGCTTACGGCAAATCTTTCGGCAAAATTATTGGACAAGGATCAGAATATTTCCTTCAACGCGGAACTTCCCCCTCTTGACGGGCTTATTACCGCCAATGCCACATTCAGAATCTGGATAACGCAAACATATCTTAATTTTCGTATGGAAAAACCTGAAACGGAAGAAGAATGGAAATTTAAACCTTTTGACGTGAATGAAACTCTTGCCTTCAATAAAGTAGGATCATTCACCCATAATATGAAATTTACCCCGCAAGAGGATAATATTGACGATATAAAGTTAACTTATCTAAAATCAACATTAAAGTTATGGAATTTTACAACTGAGTATTTAATGATATGGACAAAAAAATCGGTTTTTGATCCGAGTATTCCTAATAATCCATGGACGACTGAAGGAGAGCCTGATCTGTTTCCTAAAGAATTAAAATTTTCGTTTTATTATTCTTTTCCTAAAACAAAAATAATTAAAAATATTTTTGATCTGTCTATTAATATAAATACGTCATTAAATTTCGAATTACAACAGTACACCAATTCCAACTTTCAATTTACAATGGGCTTTAAATTAAACCTTACCAATTTTCTGGATTTAAATATATCGGCAACGTCCCAAAATGCGGTAATTTTCAGGTATTTTAAAAACGTTCCCGGAATGGAAGAATTAACATCAATGTATACCGAAGGGGAACAAAATAATCTGTTTGTGGATTTATTTGACTCATTTAATTTTTTTGATGAGTCAAAACGGCACAGGTCAGGGTTTAAAATGCAAAGATTCGATCTTGATTTAAATCATCATTTGGGCGATTGGACGGCGTCATTTAAAATCAGCATGTACCCATACCAGAAGGCTGACCAATCGGGAGGAATTCCGACAATTAATATCATCTCCGATATTAGCTTCCTTGTAACATGGAAGCCAATTACAGAAATTAAAACTGATATTAGTTATGACGGCAAGCTGGAAAAATGGACGGTAAAATGAATAATGTTTTTGGCCTCTAACTCCACTTGACTAGCTTATTTATCAAGATATAAAATCATTAAAGAGGTATTTTTGGAGGACGGGATAACTATAGCTTTTGAGAACAGGGAGCTTCTATCCGGAATTTGCGGCGCAAATGACGGAAACCTGAAGGTTATAGAGGGCACTCTGGGCGGTTTCATAACGGCAAGGGGAAATGAAATTCATTTTGAAAGCCGGGATGAAGCCGGAATCAAACGCTTTAGGACGATGATGGATAATCTTATCACAGCGGTAAATGAGGGCGAACAGCCCTCTGCCGAGTATATCCGCGCCCTTGCGGATGATTTGCCGTTTTCTGAAACTGAGGAAAAAGGCGGCAGTTTTTTCCGCGATTCAATGATTCAAATCCCCCACGGTTTTAACCGCGTTTATCCCCGCACAAGAAATCAGGCGCTCTATATTCAAGGAATGAGGGAGAATGAAATATGTTTCTGCATTGGACCGGCGGGTACCGGTAAAACATATCTTGCCATAGCCCACGCCCTGCAAATGCTGCTTTCCAAAAAAATGCGAAAACTCGTCCTTACGCGCCCGGTAGTGGAAGCCGGCGAAAACTTGGGCTTTCTTCCCGGCGATCTCGCGCAAAAAATAGACCCGTATCTAAAGCCGCTCTATGACGCTATGGAATCGCTTGTCCCTTATGACGTGATTAGCAGAATGGAGGAAACCCGTTCAATAGAAATCGCGCCGCTGGCGTATATGAGGGGAAGAAGTTTAAACGACTGCATGGTAATTTTAGACGAAGCGCAGAATACTACCAAAGAACAGATGAAAATGTTTTTAACAAGAATTGGAAACGGCACGCGGGCGGTAATTACCGGGGACAGCACTCAAATTGACCTTCACCGCAAATCAGATTCAGGGCTTTTGCACGCCATGGAAATATTAAGAAATGTCGAGGGGTTAAACTTTTCTTTCCTGCATACAACCGACGTGGCGCGTAATCCGCTGATAAAAAAAATAATACAGGCATACAATGAAAGCGAAAAATGAAAACGAAAAAAAAGCCATTAACTCGGTATTAAGCCGTTTACGCTCCGGTCCTGCCCTATTCAGCATCACGTTATGCGTCATTACTATAGCGGTGATAATTGTATGCGAAAAAATCGGCTCTATTGAAGAAATGCGAAAAATTATCGGTACAATTTTCCTTGTTTTCTCATTTTACGCAATGTACGTAATTTTACAGGGACGCGCAATCCTTGGCAAAGAGTTAAATACAAGCGAGCGTTACCTGCTTGCCTCCATTGCCGGAGCTTACATCATCGGTTCGGTATTAATTAAATATCTTGCTTCCTTTGTTGACGCGTTCCCAATAGCCCTCACTATTCCCACCGGGCTTTTTATAATGCTGCTGGCGGTTTTTATGGGAAAAAGAGCCGCAATGATCATGGCGATAGCTTTGCCGTTAGGCGCGTATTTTACCGGCGCTTTTGACTTCTATTCATATTTATTCGCGCTTGTTTCAGGGGCTGCGGCGTCTACCGTCCTTCACAATGAATCAAACAGGATGAGCCTGATAAAAGCCGGAGTCGTCATCGCCGCCGCAAATTGTTTCGCGGTCGTGATGGTATTGCTAATCCGCCAAGCTCACCTTTATGAATACCCCGCGCTTTTATTTTGGGCGGCGCTTAATGGCATTATCTGCGGAATGTTAACACTTGGCTTTTTGCCTCCCCTTGAACACGCCTTGAACGCGGTAACCCCTTTCAGGCTTATGGAACTGTCTGATTTAAACGCCCCTATTTTACGCAAACTGTTCACAACGGCGCCGGGAACTTACAGCCATTCGCTAATGGTGGCAAATCTCGCCGAACAGGCGTGTCAGGATATTGGCGCAAACGCGCTCCTCGCGCGGGTCGGCGCCTATTACCATGACATTGGGAAAATGGAAAATCCCGACTACTTTGTCGAGAACCAAACCGATCATAACAGGCACGATGAAATAAATCCGCGCCTTTCCGCCACAATAATCCGAAGCCACGTAAAACTTGGCGTTGAAAAAGCGCAAAGTCTTGGGCTTCCTAAAGACGTAATTTCAATAATCGCGGAACACCACGGCAACTCGATTATTTCGTGGTTTTACAACAAGGCGACCGAGCAGGAAGTTACCGTCAGTTCCGAAGATTTTTCGTATCCGGGAAGTCCGCCGCATTCAAAAGAATCGGCTATTGTAATGCTTGCAGATATTAGCGAAGCTGCTGTTCGGACTTTAAATAAGCCTACGGCTGGCAAGATTGATAAATTTATTCAACAGTTATTCGAGGCAAAAATCGATCATGGGCAGCTTTCAGAATCCGATCTGTCTTTCCGCGACCTTGAAATAATTAAAAAGTCATTTGTCAGAGTGCTTGCAGGCTATTATCACGCCAGAATCGAGTACCCTAAACAAAAAGAGGAAAAGCAGGATGAATAACGTGACCGTAAACGCGCAAGAAGTCCCCCTGCCTTCATGGAGCGGCAATGCGTGCAACTTCGCCCTGAAAGTCCTTGATGAAATAAAGCGCGATAATTGGGAACTGTCAGTTCTTTTCTGCGATGATAAAACAATCGCCGATTTAAACCGTCAATACCGCGATATAAACGAACCTACGGACATACTTTCATTTAATCTTGGCGAAACAATAAAAGAAGGGGAAAAAACAGTTTTCCTGCCGGGGGATATAGTCATTTCCCTGGACGCTCTGAAAGAAAACGCCCTTTATTTTCAAACCCCTCAAGATGAGGAGTTACGCAGATTGCTAATTCATGGTATTCTGCACTTAGACGGAATGGATCATAAAACTTTGGAAAAGGATGAGCCTATGCTCGCATTACAGGAGAAGATACTGATAAAGCTGGGAACCGAAAAAATAATTCCTCAAAAGGAAGTAAAAAATTGAAAGCCCCTTTTAAGATCAATACGCAGGCAATTAAAGAACTGGAAGAAGATCAAAGACAGATGATCAGGGGCATTGTGGAATTGCCGGACACCACAGTCAAAGAAGTGATGGTTCCAAGAACCGACACCGTATTTCTTTCAGCTGACGCGTCAAAAGAAGAATTGCTTAAATGCATTTCTGAAAGCGAACATTCGCGTTTTCCCGTATACAAGGACACGGTAGACAATGTTATAGGCGTACTGCACGTAAAAGACGTTTTAAAAACCCTTGTAAACGACAGGCCTTTTGACATTAACACGATGGTTAGAAAGCCATTTTTCGTGCCGGTGTCAAAACATATCGACGATCTTTTACGCGAACTGCGCAGAAAAAAGGTACATATAGCGGTAGTGGTGGACGAATACGGCGGGGTGTCGGGCATTGTATCCATGGAAGATATAATAGAAGAAATAATAGGAGACATTCAGGATGAGTTTGACCACGAAACCGAAGACGTGGTAAAACTTGGAGAAGGAGCGTGGTTGTGCGACGCGAGGGTAAACCTTGATCTTTTAGCGGAAGAAATAAACATGGATCTTCCCGTTGACGATTTTGACACGCTTGGCGGCTTTGTATTTGATCTGTTTGGCAAAATACCTGTAATGAATGAAAAAATTGAATATAGGGATTACGACTTTATAATACAAGAAATGGACGGGCATAAAATCAACTTGATAAAAATCGTAACCCATAAAAAGGAATAGTTGTTTTTAAAGGGGAGGGGTAAAATGCAGTGTTTGAGAATTTTAATTTGTCTTATTTGCGCCTTGTCATTTTTTCCCGTAACGGCCGCCGCGCAGGCGCAGGGAACGGCGACTGCGTATTTTGAGCGCGGCAGAAACCAAATGGCCGATGAAAACTGGTACTCCGCAGTTGAATCCTTCCTTGAATGCCTAAGGCTCAATCCAGCCCACGCCGAGGGAACCGCTTCCCTTGCGGAATGTTACTATGAGCTTGCGGAATTTGACGAAGCGCTTAATTGGGTAAGAAAGGCGAAACAGCTTGCGCGGGCTAATATGTCTGTTGCAAACCTTGAAGTTTTTACCCTTATTGCGCTTGGGCAACTGGATGCCGCCTCTACTCTTGTCAACGAAATACTCGCGAAAGAACCTTACAACAGGGAAACCTTGTTTGCCGCCGGAGAACTTGACATCGCTAGAAACAGGCCTTCAGAGGCCATGTTGCGCTATCGGGACGCGGTAAGGCGCTACCCCGACGACCGCAGGCTGTTAATCTCACTCGCCCTTGTAACCCTTTCACTTGGAGATGGCGATACAGCCGCTAATTACATAAACAGCGCCCTTTTACAGCATCCCGGCGATTACCGCGTTTATTATTACGCGTCTTACATTTATTCAATGAACAACAAAATTACGGACGCTATTGGTTTTGCGGAACGTTCCCTTTACTACAAACCGGATCACGCGCCGAGCCGCTCTTTAATGGCGGTTCTTCGTTACCGTAACGGCGAATACGAAGAAGCGGCGCGGCTTTGCGACGTGATAATCGCGAATAACAGGCAGGATATGAGCGCGTGGTATTTAAAGGGGCTGTCCCTTATCAGGATGAACCGCAATCAGGACGCGATAACAGTCCTTTCAACCGCAGTTTCCGTTAATGAAGAAGACGAATTTATCCGCGCCGTGTTAGAAGAAACTCTATTCTCTTCCACCGCTCTGGAAGATCCGCGCCGCGCAAGATACGCCGTCTGGCATTTTAACAAGGCGCGAAGTTTCCGTCAGCGCAATTTAATTGAACAGGCGCTTTTTGAATACCGTCGGGGTTTAAGAATGAATCCCTTTGCGGCAGACAGGCGCGAATATGCGGAATTGCTCAGGCTTTCAGGCTACCCCGCCCGCTACCTTGAAGAACTTCGCTTCTTGCAGGATCAGGGCATAGCAGACCGCACTATAAACGACGCGGTGGAAGCCTACGGCTCACTTTTATCCAACGCGCTTTTTAAACAATGGCAGGTAAACCCCGTTGATTTGGCGGAGAGGCATTGGAAGATCGCGGTCTTTTCGCTTGCGGGGCAGTCAAGCTTCTGCCACGCGGACGCGGGGTCTGTCGCCGCGGGCGTTATCCGCGAATTGCTCGTGCATGACCGCAATATTACTCCAATGATAATGGATTTGCGCCAGGCGGTTTTTTCACAGGCGTTCAGACACGCAAGGGAAAGCGGGGCGGATTATTTCATCCTTGTTTCCGTTACGGAAAACGAGCGCGACATTGCGATAAAAGCCGAAACTTTTGTGGGAAGGACAGGTTCTCCCGCCGGAACTTTTTACACTTACCGTACCGGAGTTGACAGATTGAGGGACGCTTCACGAGGCATAGTAACGCAGTTTTCATCGGCATTGCCGATTCGCGGCAGGCTTCTTATCAGGAAGCAGGGACAGGCGCTGATTAACAAAGGAAAGGCCGACGGCATACAGCAGGATACCGTATATGATGTTGTAAAACGCGGCCGTCTGCAAACGGCCAATGAAGGCATCGCCATTATTTATTCAAGCGACGAACTTGTAGGAAAACTGACAATCACAAATGTTGACGAAGAAATAGCCATTGGCGCTTTAGCGAGAAACGGTTTTTTTGACCGCATTGAACCGGGAGACGAGGTAATCCTTCAAGCAAAAAAAACAAGCAAGCCCGCAGAAGGCGCGGCAAACCCGGAATTAAGGGCGTTATTAAGGACATTGCGTTAATTAACGGCGTTAATTTTTTAACGGCTCTACATGGATAGTGGCGGTCATGCCAAATTTATCTAAAATAATTTCTTCAATATCTGACGCGATCTTATGGCCTCTTTCTATTGTTAAATCTTTATTAAGCCTTATATGAAAAGTTAATTCTTTTTGAGAAATATAATTATGAATATGCAAATGATGGATTTTTAAATCATCATAATATATATTTTGGATCTCTTTTGTCAGTTTATCTATTAGATCCTGATCCGGGCGCTCGCCTAAAATTTTATTTATAGCTTCTTTTAAAATTGTAAAAGCCGCGTAAAACAGCATAATGGCGATGATTGCCCCCAGCGCGCTGTCAATCCACCAGAACTGTTTTGCGAATAATATGCCGATAAGCACGACTACGGAAGAAAGCGCGTCCGATCTGTGGTGCCAGCCGTCGGCTCTTACGCTGGAATTATCCGCCTTGCGCCCGATATAAAAAGCGTATTGCGCCATCAGTTCTTTAACAAGAATTGAAGCGGCTGTAACAATTACCGCTATAGTCCCATATTCAAATTTATCTTTATCTAAAAAATGCCTGATTGAGCTTTCCAAGAAACCATACGCGATAACGGCTAAAATTACCGCGATAAAAATCGAGGCAATCTGTTCCCATCTGCCGTGGCCGAACGGATGCTCTTTGTCGGCTTTTTTCGCCGCTAATTTCGCAGCAACAACGACCACTACCGAGCTGATTGAATCGGATAACGTATGCCATGCGTCAGCGGCAAGCGCGATGGAACCTGATATTATGCTTGCCCACATTTTCAGGATAAATAACAGAAAATTTAATACTATTGAAACGGTTCCTTCAACATATCCCGCTTTTGTTCTGTTCATTTTAATTCCTAGCGTACCTTAACGCTTCCTATTCCCTTCATATTGCTCAGTGGGCACCCTCTACCCACCCTACCACCTGACGCAAACGCCCTTCGCCTGCGCGCACTTTTTAATCTCCCCAATTGTCGTCTTCCCAAAATGTAAAAGCGACGCTACAAGCGCGGCATCCGCTCCCGGCGCCTCATCGGGCGCAAGTCCCTGCGGCATTTCAGGTGACGCAGTGCCAAGTAAAACTTCCGCTATTTGATCAAGCGTACCCGCGCCGCCTGAGGCGATTACGGGGACGGGAACCGCGTTCAGTATTCGGCGCGTCAGTTCCAAATCGTAGCCTCCGCCGGTGCCGTCAGCGTCAATTGAATTGAGAAGGATTTCTCCAGCGCCAAGCTCTACGGCGCGAATTGCCCATTCAATCGCGTCAATACCCGTGTCGGTTCTGCCGCCGTGGGAATAGGCGTGCCAACGCAAACAGCCTTTGCCTTCAACGCGTTTTGCGTCTATTGAAAGTACGACACACTGGCTGCCGTAGGCGTTTGCCATTTCGCGTAACAATTCGGGGCGGTTTAGGGCTGATGTGCAGACTGAAACTTTGTCCGCGCCTGAGTTCATCGCGTCGCGCATGTCGTCAATTACGCGTATGCCGCCGCCGACGCACAGGGGGATAAAAACTTCAGCGGCTACTTTTCGCACCACGTCAAGCAATGTGGCGCGGCTTTTGTATGAAGCGCCAATGTCAAGGAAAGTGAGTTCGTCAGCGCCTTCGTTGTTGTAACGCCTGGCAAGTTCTCTTGGGTCTCCCGCGTCCTGAATGCCCTTGAATTTAATGCCCTTTACTACCCTGCCGTCGTCAACGTCCAAACAAGGAATTATACGTTTTGCCTGCATTATCCCTCCACCCAATTTTGCAGAAGGGCAAGCCCTGCCGCACCTGATTTTTCAGGGTGAAACTGCACTGCGGCTAACGCGCCGCGTTCCACGGCGCAACAGTAGCGTACATAATACTCCGTCTGGGCGGCGATTACCGAATCATCGGTTGGGTCGGCATAGTATGAATGTATATAGTAGAAAAAACTGTTTTCGGTTAATCCTTTAAATATTTTTGATTCTTTTCGCGTTCTTGTCTGATTCCAGCCAATCTGCGGAACCTTGCGCCCGGGAAAACGCCGTACAGTTCCCGGTATTACGGAAAGACCGCGCACTTCCCTGCCGTCAACAGGCGGCGCTTCTTGCGAAGTCTCAAACAACAACTGTAAGCCGATACAGATTCCCAAAAAGGGCTTGTCCGCTTTTATCCATTCACATAACGCCTGCGCATAACCTGACTTGTTTATCGACTCCATCGCGGTAGCGAAATGCCCGTCTCCTGGAAAAATTATTTTCTCAAACGGCGAAGTTGAAAGCGAAAGCTCCTGAGGCCCAGCCGCAAACCGCGCCGGAACGGAAAGCCTCTTTAATGCGTTCATAACGGAGCCGAGATTTCCCGCGCCGTAGTCAATTACGCCTAACACACGCGCACCCCGGGAGAATCAAACAGAGAGCCTTTAGTTGAGGGGACTGAGTCTTTGGCGCGTTCGTCAATTTCGCAGGCGGCGCGAAAAGCGCGGGATGCGGCTTTAAACATCCCCTCAATCTTGTGGTGATCGCTTCTGCCGCGAATAATCTCCAAATGCAGATTACAACCCGCAGCATTAACGAACCCCTGCCAAAAATCTTCGATTACGTCCGTTTGAAACTTATATTCTTTCCCGTCTTCAGTTGAAATTAACGGGGAGCCTGAAAATTGTCCGTCAAAACACAAAAAAGGCCTGCCGCTCAAATCAACAGCGGCGCGGGCGAGAGTTTCATCCATCGGGAAAATACAGCTTCCGCTGCGGACAATGCCCCGCTTGTCACCTAACGCTTTCGCGAAGCATTGACCCAGCACAATCCCAGTATCTTCAACAAGGTGGTGCTGATCAACTTCAAGGTCTCCTTTCGCGCGTATTTCAATATCAAACAATCCGTGACGCGCAAACGTATTCAACATATGGGACATAAATCCGACAGGGTAATCCAATTTTGCGTTACCCCTGCCGTCAATATTCAAAGAAATAAATATTTCAGTTTCCTTAGTCTTCCTCTCAATCTCCGCCATCCTACTCATCAACCACCCCCATTTCATCGCTAATCGCTAATTATTCATTGCTAATTATTCATTGCTCATTGCTAATTGCTCATTGCTAATTGCTCATTGCTAATTGCTAATTGCTAATTGCTAATTGTCATAACACCACTTTCCGCAAATCATACTCCACAATATCAATCGCGCCTAAGTTTTTTAATTTCGGAATAATATCGGGAACCTCATGTTTTTTAACGGCAATCTTAACGGCGAAACCCGCGTCTCCATAAAGCGGGGCGACCGTAGGGCTTCGCATCGCGGGAAGGCTCGCCAAAGATTCGAACTGCTCTTTCGGGATATTCATTTCAAGCATTACGCGATCACGCCCGTCAAGGACGGCGCTAAAAAGCATGGCAAGTTCGTCAATTCTGCGTTTTTTCTCCGCGTTGGCAAGGGCTGCTTTTGAGGCGACAAAGCGCGTGGAAGATTCAAGCAGGGTCGCTATAATTTTAAGCCCGTTGTCTTTGAGCGTCTGACCGGAAGAAGTGTTATCGATAATCATGTCGGCATCGTCCGGCGGAAAAACTTCTGTCGCTCCGTAAGTGCGCAAAATTTTATATTGATAGCCTGACGATTTAAGCCACTGCTCAGCTAGATTGACATATTCCGTGGCAACAACCAGTTTTTTGGAGTGAAGTTTCGCCTCGTCATAATCCTGCGGAACCGCCGCGACAATGCGCACTTTGTCAAAACCAAGGTCTAAAACCTCGTTTACGTCAGCGCCGCTTTCGCGTATCCAGTCAATCCCTGTAAAACCCGCGTCGTGGCTTCCAAGTTCCAAAAGCTCTCCCACGTTTTGGGGCTTCATAATTTTAGCGTCAAGCCAATCCGCTCCCAACGCGGGGCGGTAGGTACGGTCGCTCAAGGCAATGGGAAAACCTGCCTCACAAAAGAGGCGGCTTACATTGTCAAAAATTCTTCCTTTAGGGATCAGTATCCTTAGTCTTTCCATAATGACAGTTTAATGGAAAAAAAAGAAAATGTTAAGGTAAAAAGATTACAATATCTAACTGGGACTTGCACATATTAAATAACTCATATACCTTAAACTATGAATGCTATTTTAGAAAAATTGGAAAAAATCGGCATTGTACCGGTTATTAAGATCGATGATGTGGAAAAGGCCGTCCCCTTGGCAAAAGCGCTGTCTGCGGGAGGTATCCCCTGCGCGGAGATTACCTTCAGAACCGCTCAGGGCGAAGAGGCTATAAGGCGTATAGCAAAAGAAGTACCTGATGTGTTGGCGGGAGCGGGAACGGTATTGACGACAGATCAGGTTGATCGCGCCGTTGGAGCGGGAGCGCAATTTATCGTCAGCCCCGGTCTCAATCCTAAGGTAGTCGCGCACTGCTTGAAAAAAGGAATCCCCGTCACCCCCGGCTGCGCCAATCCGTCGGATGTCGAACAGGCCCTTGAATTTGGTCTTGAAGTGGTAAAGTTTTTCCCGGCGGAACAGGCTGGAGGCCTTGAGTACATCAAAGCCATCTCCGCCCCTTACCCCAACCTTAAATTCATGCCCACAGGCGGCATAAATGCGGGCAATATCGCCAAGTATATCGCTTTCGACAAAATTCTCGCTTGCGGAGGTTCGTGGATGGCGGGAGCCGATCTTATCAATGCCGGTGATTTTGAAAAAATTACCGCCCTGACGCGTGAAGCGGTGTTGAGCCTGCTGGGTTTCAGCGTAGCGCATATCGGCATAAATGCCGGAGGGGATACTGCGGCGGCGCAAGCGGCTAAACGTTTCAGTTCCCTGTTCGGTTCCGCAATCAAAGAAGGAAGCAGTTCCATTTTTGCCTGGGACAGCATTGAAGTGGTTAAAACAACCGCAGCCGGCGCCCACGGGCATATCGCCATTGCTACTAACAGTATTTCGCGGGCGGTTGCTTATATGGAACGTTGCGGCATTGCCTTAGACCATAACAGCGCCAAAAAAGACGCAAAGGGTAACATGATTGCAATTTACCTGAAAGAAGAAATCCTCGGCTTTGCCATTCATCTGCTTCAGGCAAAAAAATAATTCACGGTTTTACCACGACAAAACCGGCGGCCCCTATGCTAAAATCCGTCTGCTCTTCCCATGACGCGAAAAGGCTTCCGCTGACTCTGCCTATTCCCGTATAAACAAATCCTTCGGGCAGGGGCGGCAATGAAGAGTTGGAAAATACCGTTTCTTTGGGAGCGGAACTAAAAAAAACATCGACTGTTATTTCCTTGCCAGCCTGCTCGAAATCGGCCGTGCGGAACATTCGCACAAGAGCGGAAGAGCCGGTTCTTTTTGCCACTCTGTAATAAATTAAACCGTCTCCCGCGAGACGAAGGGTGTCTATGTCCCAGCCGTCTTCAGAAGGGAAAATGTCAAAAAGCGGAATATTCACGGGGAAGGGAACATTGGAATTCATATTGATCGACCACGTTCTCTGCTTGGGAAGAGGCGCGTCAGAAGACAAGAAACGCTCGTCCAGATACAGAAGCGCCGTGGGATTTCCCTCATAGTAAATAAATCCCCCCGCCGTATACTGCCGCCAATACTCGCCGCCTGAAAAACGGTATACCGCAATATCCTGCGCGTTTGCGCTAACGGGAGCCAGTTTTAAAAAACCGTCCCGGTTTACAACCATCACTACCCCATTGTCAGTTTCATGCAAAAAACGGATATGGGCGGCAAGGGGCCACGGAACAAGCGCGGTTGAAAAAGCGGCGTCTTCAATCGTTTCAATGTGAACGGGGCCTTCGTCCGTTAGCTGAAACCAGAGCGGGTATTTTCCCGGCTGTAAAACAGCCATCGGGTACGCGCCGTACCACACGACTGTATTGGAATCCTCAGCGGGTTTATTACGCGTACAGGACAGGAGAAGAAAAACAAATAATCCTATAATTAATTTTTTCAAATTAAATCCTGTGGAAAAGTTATTTTCCTGTTTTCAGCCTCTCCATGAATAACGGCTACTTGTCCGCAGAATCTGCCCCATATTTCAGCGTCATCTGTAAATTCTTCCGTTTCTGCTTTTGCCGCCTGTTTATGAGCGTTAAGAATTTCAGGGAATTTAAAAGCCTGCGGCGTCTGGGCTATTCCGGTATTTATTCGTTTCAGGTGGGTTTTTATAAAAACTGCGGACGCATCGTTATCTGTTTGCGTTTCCCAGGGAGACTCGCACTCCTTTGGGGTATCGGTAAGCGGCAGGAGGGGGATGACGGCGTTGTGTTTTTTTACCGCCGTGATAATATTTTCTATAAGCGAAGGGCTGACCCACGGTCTTGCGCCGTCATGGATTAGCGCGTAATCGGGGGAAAAATCCGCGAGGAGGCGAAGGGCGTTAAAAACTGAATGGCGGCGCGTACTGCCGCCTGTAACAAAAAGGATTTTAGGTTTTTGACTGTCTAATAAATTTGCAGGTAACGCGGCGCGGGCGGCGTTTTCGCCGTTTTCGGGGACGGAAATTACAATCAACTGTACCGATGGGACACAGGCAAAAGCGGTTACCGCAGTTCCAAGCACCGTATTTCCGTTACTCAATTTTTGATACTCTTTTTTACAAGCCGGCGTATCTTTTATTTTCATTCTTGAAGACGCGCCGGCGGCACAGATAACTACCGCTATGTTTAACGCGGTATCCATAGTTATTCAACTTCCAGACGCGCTAAAATCATACTCTGAACGTCCTCTTTAGGTTTTTTAAGCGAAATAGAAATTTCATCCTCCAGCAATCTCATTGCGGAGTCATAAAGTTTTCGCTCCAGAATAGGCAGCTCTTTTACTTTGCTTCGGTGGTACAATGAACGGACAATACTGGCTATATCCCTGATGCTTCCTTTTTTTAAAAGCTCAAGATTCATCTGATAACGCATCTTCCAGTCAGTGGGAATCGGGTCGTAGTCCTCGCTTATTAACTCAAGCGCCTTATTCGCCTCATCTCTTGAAACGGTAGGACGAATGCCAAGCCCCACGGCTTTGTCAACGGGAACCATTATCGTCATATCAGTTACTTCAAGATAAATAATATAATAAGGGATTTTTGAATCTTTAAACTTTTTTTGGACTATGGACTTTATTACCCCGACTCCCTGACTTGGGTAAACCACTTTCTGGTCAACTACAAATGATTTTGATTTACTCATTACTATAATAATAGCATAAATTACAAAAACAGTCTATATAAAACGATTATTGACAATATCCAACTGCCGTTTTATACTCAATCTTGGCTTTTTTATATGCAATAATGCCGCAAAAAGCCAAAACAGGGGCAAATATGATTGAAATTCGAAGGCTTGTAACTGATGATATGCTTCAGTTATACAGATTACATACTATCGTTTACAACCAACGAAAAGATTATTCAAAAGAAGAAAATCAAAAAATCTATCCTCTGGAACATCCGGCAAATTGGGCATGGGGCGTTTTTGACGGCGAAAAACTCCTCGC
Organism: Treponema sp. R80B11-R83G3; assembly: GCF_054786115.1. Taxonomy (NCBI): domain Bacteria; kingdom Pseudomonadati; phylum Spirochaetota; class Spirochaetia; order Treponematales; family Treponemataceae; genus Treponema; species Treponema sp. R80B11-R83G3. The sequence continues at coordinate 28,201 of NZ_BDHF01000068.1, forward strand.
CGGAATGTTCGAGATTGAATACCTTATGCGCTTTGACGGGCACAGCGTAAAAATGTCAGGCATCGGCGGAGTGGGAACTTTGCCAGAAGCGCGTAAGGGCGGGCATATAAGGCATATTTTTGAAAAACTTTTACCGCAAGCTTACGAAAAAGGCGTTATCTTTTCCAATCTGACTCCGTTCTCGCACGATTTCTACCGCAAGTTCGGCTATGAAATTGCGTGTAACAGAAATAAAATAAGCATATCGACAGGCGATTTATCGGAAATAAAATCTTCAGGCGAGTTTGTTCATATTCTTCCCGGAAACGACGCTTCACAGTTTGCTGAGCTTGCGCAAGTTCACTCGGCGTATATCGAAAATATCAATCATGGGATACACAGGGATTATTGGCCCGATAACCGCGCGTGGAAACGTTTTACAGGAGACGACCCTTGCGCGACAGGGACGTACATTTACTTGTGGAAGGATGAGAGCGGAAAAGCGCGAAGTTACATCAAATATCAAGATTTACTTGAAGACGGTGAACATAATATGTCCGTATTGGAACTAGCCTTTATCGACAAAAAAGGGCTTTACGGCGCTCTTGGCATAGTGGGCGGCCTTTCCGCCCAATTTGAGAATTTCAAATGGCTCATGCCCACATTTATAGACCCGTTTGATTTCACAGGCGACGCGTGGTCTGTGGAACAGGAAACCAGGCCCAGAGACATGACTAGGGTGGTAAATGTAAAAGCCGCTCTTGAATTAATGCGCCGCCCCTGCGGCGAGGGAGAATATGCACTTGAAGTTGAGGATGAAAATATTTCAGCTAACAACGGGAAGTACCTTGTTCAATACGGAGCTGACGGGGTAAAAGTTTCGATGACAAAAAAAGACGCCGATTTATCATGCGACATTCAAACTTTAAGCCAGCTTGTCACGGGTTACAGGACGCTAGAAAACGCGCTTTATTCACGGCGGGAAGGGCTTGACCTTCATGGCAATTTAGAAACCTTAAAGCGCGTATTTACGCAAAGACCTCAGCATGTAACGGAGTATTTTTAATTAATTTTTCCTATTGCGTTTTCTACAAAAATATGCTATAAATAATTAACAATTTAGTGTTTGCAGGGGAACTGCGGCGTTTGTACAAAACGCCATGAGTTGAGAAGGTAAAACCTGACCCTTTGAACCTGTTGGTTAATACCAGCGTAGGAAGCAAATGACAGTACCGCAAGATTGTCGGGCGCTTTTCCTATTATGGGGAAGCGTCTTTTTTTTGCGTAAAGGAGAAAGAAAATGGTTAATTCGTATGCCGCCCTGTTAAACAAGGTGCGGGAAAAAAAGCCGTTGGTGCATCACATTACAAACTATGTAACTGTAAATGACTGCGCCAATATCACGCTCGCTATCGGAGCGTCGCCCGTGATGGCTGACGCTATCGGCGAAGCGGCTGACATCGCCTCAATCGCTGGGGCTGTCGTTCTGAACATGGGGACGCTCAACGAGCGTACCATTCCGTCGATGATTGCCGCCGGAAAAGCGGCTAACGCAAAGGGAATCCCCGTTATTTTTGACCCGGTAGGCGCGGGCGCGTCAAAACTGCGAAACGAAACTACGGCAAGTTTAATACGCGAAGTAAAGTTAAGCGTAATACGCGGAAATATTTCCGAGATTAAATTTGTCGCTGGTATCAGTTCGCAAACTAAGGGAGTTGACGCTTCAGATAACGACATTGCCACGGCGGAAAGCGCCGGGCAAACCGCGAAAGCGCTCGCGCAAAAACTCGGCTGCGTGGTGGTGATAAGCGGCGCCGTCGATACCGTCTCTGACGGCAAAAAAACAGTTTTTGCGGAAAACGGACACCCCATGTTAGGAAACTTGACAGGCACGGGCTGTATGTGCTCGTCTCTCATCGGCTCTTTTTGCGCAGCCGCGCCGCAGGAACCTCTTGTTGCCGCCGCCGCCGCAATGTTGTGCATGGGCATTGCAGGCGAATTGGCTTATGAGAATTCAGGTCAGCGCGGCAACGGAAGTTTCCGCATCGCGCTTCACGACGCGGTAAGCCGCTTAGATGCGGCGGCATTTGAAAAGAGGGCGAAATACCATGAGGAATAAAATTGACTATAGCCTGTATCTGGTAACGGACAGGGATTTAATGTACGCCAAAAGCGTTGAAGAATGCGTGGAACAGGCGGCTCGCGGCGGCTGTACCGTAGTGCAGATTCGGGAAAAAACCGCGTCTTCGCGCGAGTTTTACGAAATAGCCATGCGGACGCGAAAAATTACAAAAGATTACGGCATACCGCTGATTATAAACGACCGCGCCGACATTGCATTAGCTGTAGACGCGGAGGGCGTGCATATAGGGCAGAAAGATTTGCCGTACAAAGAAGTACGCCGCATAATGGGAAAAAATAAAATTATCGGCGTTTCAGTCAGTAATTTAAAAGAGGCAGTCGCCGCAGGCGCCGAAAAGGGCGTTGATTATCTTGGCGTGGGCGCGATGTTCACTACCGACACCAAAAAAGACGCGGACAGCACAACAATGGACGAATTGCGGCGCATACGCGAAAAAGTCAAACTCCCGATTGTGGCAATCGGCGGCATTAACAAAAGCAACATACCGTTGTTTGCGGGTACGGGAATTGACGGGATAGCGGTTGTTTCCGCCATCGTTTCTCAAAAAGACGCAAGCGGCGCGGCGCGTGAATTAATAGCGTTATTCAAAAATACAATGGGAAAAAAATGAAGGAATATAAAGCGTATATTTTTGATCTTGACGGAACGCTTTTTGATTCAATGGGCGTGTGGGGTCAAGTTGACGCTGATTTCCTGGCGAAGCGGGGAATTTCACTCCCACCTGATTATATGGACGCGATTTCGCCGATGACTTTTCATGAAACCGCCGCCTATACTATTAAACGTTTTTCTTTGCCTGACAGCGTTGAAGATTTAATGCGCGAATGGAACGACATGGCGGCATACGCCTACGCTCACACGGTGCAAATGAAGCCTTATGCGAAAGAGTTTCTTATAATGTTACGGGAACGCGGGGCAAAGTTGGCAGTCGCAACCAGCTTGTCCGCAGAGTTGTGCGGACCGGCACTGCGCGGCAACGGCATTGACAATTTTTTTGACGTTATTTGCAGAACAGATGAAGCGGGACAAGGAAAATCGCGCCCAGATGTTTTCCTGCTAACCGCCCAAAAAATAGGCGCGCCGCCGCCGGACTGTCTTGTATTTGAAGACATACTTGCGGCGGTAAAAAGCGCCAAAAGCGCAGGTTTTAGCGTCTGCGCCGTATATGACAAAGCGTCGGAAAAGGATTGGGAGCAAATAAAAGCCGAGGCAGATTACGCGATTGTTGATTTTTTTGTCCCTTTGCGCTCTTTGTGACAGGCATTCCGATTAATCCCTTGCCTGTTCTAAAATTTTAAAATATAGTATCAATATGGCAACATATATCGAACCTAAGATTCTTAAAGGGTTTAGAGATTTTCTCCCTTCTGCGGAAATCGCGCGCAGGGCATTGATCGAAAATATTGAAAACACATTCCGCTCTTTTGGCTTTGTTCCGATTGACACTCCCGCTCTTGAATACGCGGAAATTCTGCTTGGCAAGGGCGGCGGCGAAACGGAAAAACAAATTTACCGCTTTAAGGACAATGGGGAGCGCGATGTCGCCCTGCGTTTCGATTTGACGGTCCCCTTTGCCCGTTTTGTCGCTCTTCACCGCGCCGAGCTTACATTCCCATTTAAACGCTACCACATAGGCAAGGTGTGGCGTGGCGAAAATACCCAGAGGGGACGCTACCGTGAATTTACCCAGTGCGATTTTGACATCATCGGAAGCGACAACGCGGCGTCCGATTTTGAGATTATTTTTTTAATCCGTTCCGCCATGTTAAATCTGGGGCTGGACGTTTCCATCCATGTAAACCACCGGGGCATTCTTAACCGTTTTCTTTTATACATAGGGCAAGGAGAGAAATCAGCCGATATTCTACGCGCCATTGACAAACTTTCAAAAGTGGGCGCGGACGAGACCCGAAAAACCTTAACAGAACTTGTTGGAGAAAAAAACGCGGTAAAAATACTTGGGTTTATAGGGACAAAAGGCGGCTTTACTGAAACTCTTAATCGCATAACGGAGCTGTCAGGCGGCCCTTCACAGGAGTCGAAGCGGCTTATGGCTCTCTATCAATTTATGCGCGAAGCCGGCGTTGGCGAGGCCGATCCCTTCATCCTTGACCCTTCGATAACGCGCGGGCTTGATTATTACACCGGCGTAGTGTTTGAAACATTTTTAAACGAACTTCCCGACATAGGCTCAATCTGCTCAGGCGGGCGTTACGACAACCTTGCGGGCCTTTATTCCAAAGACAAAGACTCAATCAGCGGCGTCGGCTCGTCTATCGGTCTTGACCGCCTTTTTTCCGCCCTTGAAAGCCTTAACAAACTGCCTGCTTCAAACAACTGCCGCGCCGCCATAGCCTGCACGGACGTTGAAAAATCGGGACAATATCAGGCGCTGGCGGTGAAACTGCGGCAAGCTGGACTGCCCTGCGAAGTTTTTACAGAGCAGATTGACCTTGTCAAGCAATACATATTCGCCGAAAAAAAGGGCTTGCGTTATGTGATAATACCGGGTGAAAATCCGCTCGACGATACTCTTACACTGCGCGATCTTGCCGGGCGGCATAATGTTGAAGTGTCAGTTGAAGAGGCTGTTTTAAAAATTTTATCGTAAGAGACTTACATAAAGAACACAAAGGTTAGCAGATCACAAAGGAGAAATCCAAGTTTTTGTCCGCATGGAGCGCGCAAAACAAACGAATCTTTAACTTAAACAACAGTTTAGGAGTTTTAACTGTTGTTTACACTCCTCAAAAACGCCGCTATACTGTTCTTATGGCGAAAATAATTATGAAAACCCCCATTGTCGAAATTGACGGGGATGAAATGACGCGCGTTCTTTGGCAAGTAATAAAAGAAAAATTACTTCTTCCTTTTATTGATCTTAAAACGGAATATTTTGACCTTTGCCTTACAAATCGGGATAACACCAATGATGAAATAACGGTAAAATCAGCCGAGGCCATTAAAAAATTCGGCGTGGGGGTAAAGTGCGCTACCATTACAGCTAACGCGGCGCGGCAGAAAGAGTACAATTTAAAAAATCTGCACCCAAGCCCCAACGCGACTATCAGGGCGATTCTTGACGGAACAGTGTTCCGTAAGCCAATAACGGTAAGCCGCGTGAAGCCGTCAGTGAACACATGGAAAGCGCCGATAGTTATCGGCCGCCACGCTTACGGCGACGTTTACAAGGCGGCGGAAATGGAAATTGAAGGGCCGGGCAAGGTGGAACTGGTTTACACCAAGGCCGACGGAACCGAGCGCCGCGTAAAAGTGGCTGACTTTAACGGAAGAGGCATCGTTCAGGGAATGCATAACCTTGACGAGTCAATCAGAAGTTTCGCGCGCGCCTGTTTTTTGTACGCAATCGCGGAGAAACTGCAAATCTGGTTTGCGGCGAAAGACACAATTTCCAAAATATACGACGGCCGTTTTAAAACAATTTTTAATGAAGTGTACGAGACTGAGTTTAAAGAAAAATGCGCCGCCGCCGGAATTGAATATTACTACACGTTGATAGATGACGCTGTAGCGCGCGTTGTAAAAAGCAAGGGGGGCTTTTTGTGGGCGTGCAAAAATTACGACGGCGACGTTCAAAGCGACATGATCGCGAGCGCGGCGGGAAGCCTTGCGATGATGACAAGCGTTCTTGTTTCCCCAAGCGGAGTTTTTGAATATGAGGCGGCTCACGGGACCGTACAGCAGCACTACTACCGTTGGCAAAAAGGGGAAAAAACCAGCACCAACCCCGCCGCGCTGATTTTCGCGTGGAGCGGCTCGCTTGCAAAACGCGCTGAACTTGACAGCCTGCCCGAACTTGCCTCTTTCGCAAAAAAACTTGAAAAGACTCTGCTTACAATAATTGAATCAGGAAACATGACAGGCGACTTAGCGAAACTTTCAGACCCGCCGCCCGATAAAATCCTAAACTCCTGGGACTTTATTGATCTTGTGGCTAAGTCTCTCTAATTTAAATATTTATTTAGTTTTTCAAGGACTTCTTTAAAGTCAAGAGGCTTGCCTACATGATCGTTCATGCCGGACTGAAGACACTTTTCAATATCTTCACGGAAAACATTGGCTGACATTGCAATTATCGGTATGTTTTTTGCCTTTGGCAAGCTCATTGCCCGAATGCGCCGCGTCGCCTCATAACCGTCCATTTCCGGCATCTGTATGTCCATAAAAATTAATTCATAAAGGTCAGAGTTTTCACTGAATTTTTTTACCGCGTCCCTCCCGTTCATGGCGCAGTCTATTTCAAGTTTGGTAGGCTCAAACAGCGCCAGCACTATCTCGCGGTTTATTTCCACATCTTCGGCTAAAAGCACGCGCCGTCCGGCAAAAATTCCGTCAATACTAATTTTTTTCTCTTTTTCATCCTTTCCATGCTCCGCCGAGTCGCGGTCAATTGTTCCATTACTTTCGCCTTTTTTCACCTTTATCGTAAATGTAAAAACAGAACCTTTTCCCGGTTCGGATTTTATCCATATCTTTCCGCCCATCATTTCGACAATGCTCTTGCAAATGGCAAGTCCCAGCCCCGAACCTCCAAACCGGCGCGTTGTAGACGCTTCCGCCTGTTGAAACGAAGTGAACAGGCGTTTCTGCTGTTCGGCGCTTATGCCTATTCCGTTGTCGCTTACGGAAATTTCTATAACGCAAAGATCGTTTTCTTCACCCAAAAACTTGGCGTCAAGGCGGATTATGCCGCTTTCCTGCGTAAATTTGACGGCGTTTCCAAGCAAGTTGGTAATAACCTGAGCAAGCCGCTGATCGTCGGCAACAATGGTTCGCGGAATATTATCGTCTATATGCACATTAAGTTTTTGCATCTTTTCATTCACGCGGAAATTGACAACGTCCACAATCCGCCTGATCATCTTCTCAAAATCAAACTCTTGAGGCGACAGGTCAAATTTTCCAGATTCAATTTTAGACATATCCAAAACATCGTTGATTACGCCTAACAGATGACGCGACGCGTCTTCAATTTTTGTAAGGCAGTAATCCTTGCGTTCAATATTGGCAGCGGGTTTTCCTATCGCGACCATGCCGATAATGGCGTTCATCGGCGTGCGCATTTCATGGCTCATATTTGCAAGGAATGTGGATTTGGCGCGGTTTGCGGCTTCTGCGGCTTCCAGCGCGGTTTCAAGGTTCACCTGAAGTTTAACAAGCTCAGTGAGGGTACGCCGCATATCAAGAGCGATTTCCCCGCGCTGAATGGATCCTACGGCAAGCAAACCCCAAGAGCGAAGGATAAACAATTCAGTTTCAGGAAATACGCGTTTGGTTTTATAATCGTCAAAACTTATATATCCCCAGAATTGCTCCTTTAAAAAAATAGGAAACACAAGGATGGATTGAATTTTAAAAACGGACAAAGTTGTCCTCTCAGGCTCGGTAAGGTTGTCAATAATTTCGTTCACATACCCTCCGTTATTAAAGAGAGTTTCCCAGTTTGGCATAACATCCTTATACGCGAAATCCGTATCCGAGTCTAAATCGGGCAGCCCTTTATTCGCCCAACTGCACACAAGCCTGTAGTAGAGCCTTCCGTCTTCTTTACGGCGGTTTTGCCAGATGCTTACGCGGTCAACTTTAATATGCCGGGCAATCATCTCCATGCCCTTGCTTATCGTTGTTCTATAGTCCCATGCGTCTGATTCCAGCAGAATAACCGCGGCATTATTAACCAGACTTACAAGCGTATGCTGTTTTTGAATTTCTGTGGTGCGTTTGTATACAATGTCTTCAAGCCATATTTCCGTAAGGCGCCTTCTTTGAAAAAAGAAAATTAAAAGCGCCAGTACCAATAAAAGCAATACGGCCGCGGTAATTAAAAACAGGATCTGCAAACGCCCTACCTTTACCCTGTAATCAAAAGTCTTGCGCATCCATTGCCCTGAGATTCCATTTGTATCAATAAGGCGCAGAGCGTTGTCAACAATAGAACAAAGTAGCGTCTCGTTTTTATTAAATCCAAAGGTACACTCGGAAGAATAATCAAACACTATATTCGCCTTGTAGCCTGATCGTTCATAGTAATTGGTCAGCATAAGGAGTTGAATTAAATTCGCCATTACCAAATCAACTTCGCCTCGGTCTAAAGCGTCAAAGGCGTCTTTTGAGCTTTTGTACTCCACCGTGTTTTTATGATCAGGAAACCAGCTTCGGAACAATGAAGCGTAGGCGCTGTCCTCCATTAAGCCGACTCTTATGCCCAGTAAATCGTTTATCCGAATGACGGGGTAATCTAACTTTGATATGAGAGCGTAATTATCCGTCATAATCGCAGTCTTTGGCCAAATGAATGATCCGGCGCGCTCATTCGTCTTTAAAAGATCGCTTATCATGGATACTTTTCCCGTTTCAAGCGAATGTAATAATTCAGGCCATTCGGCATTTTTGCCGTTTGTAATTTTAAAAGTTAAACCTGTAAGCGTTTCCACTTCTTTTAACACGTCATAGGCAATTCCTTGAAATTCTTTTTCATATTTATTGTAAAAACTGATCGGGTAATTATCATACTCGGCGGCAAATGATACTACGTGATGATTTTGAATATACTCCCTTTCTTCTTCGGACAGACGCATTAACAGAGTATGCCGCCAATACTCTTTTTCCCCCATTTTATACAGGCCGTTTAAATAATTTAATGAGCCGTTTTGCAGGGCTTTTTGAACGACTGAGATAATAGGCCAAAGGCCGCTGTTACAAGTCGCTATGGAAACCGGACTGTAAATTACAGGCAAAAAATCTTCGGATATTATATCTTTAAAAACGCTAAAAGAGCTTTCCATAGGACTCTCTAAAAAAAAGGCGTCAGCTTCATTGTCTTTAAGTTTCTGATAAGCGGAATAATAATCGTTCACCAGTATAATTTCATACTCGCCCTGTAAGCGCGAAATAACGTCTCTTATTGTGATAGTGCCTTCAAAAAAGCAGCAGCGCAGTTGGCGCGAACCGATGATTTCCAAAATAGGCTCGCTGTCCGCAAGCCGTATTGTTTTTACAGTACGGCCCGCGATAGGGTCGGTCATTAACCATGTTTTTCGCCTTTCATCGGTAGCGGTCATCTCTCCGGTAAAATCAATTTCTTTTGAGTTTATCCCCGCGATTAAATCGCCCCATTCATAAATAGCGGGATTAAACGGGATTCTAAAAAGTTGTGAAAGCCAATCGCATAACAAAGAGGAAAATCCTCCGATTCCCCCGTCTCCTATTTCGAAAGTTTCAATAGTTGAAAGCATCCCGTAAACAAAGGAAGGGGTTTTCGCTTTAATCGCCTCAATAGCGGCAATTTCTTCATTTGTTACGCCGGGAATGTCACGATACGAAGTAAAAGCGAAAGGTTCATCGTTCGCGTTTTTTGATGGCTTTTTACATCCTGAAAATAAAACCAATAAAAAGATGAGGATAGTAAATAATATTTGTTTATAAAGAAGGCGCTTCTGCCTTATCTTGTTATTCATAATTGCCGGCATCCAATCTTCCTCATTCCAATAGATACTTTCTCAATTTTCCCATGACTTCTTCAAAATCAATAGGTTTGCCAACATGGTCGTCCATTCCCGCGTCAAGGCATTTCTCAATGTCTTCGCGGAACACGTTCGCGGTCATTGCGATAATAGGAATTTGCTTGCGCAAATTCCTATTATCGCTTCCGTTGCCAGTTATTTCTTTTATGGAGTTTGCGTTAACATCCAAGTCCGCTTCAATAACCCTGATGCGCCTTGTCGCTTCATAACCGTCCATTTCGGGCATCTGTATATCCATGAAAATCAAAGCGTATTTGTCAGGATCATCTTTAAACATTCGCACCGCTTCCATCCCATTCTCAGCGCAATCTATATCCAACTGCGTCGGTTCAAGCAGCGCCATTACAACTTCGCGGTTAATTTCCATATCTTCAACCAATAAAACACGGTGTCCTGAAAAAATACCGTTAATATCAACTTCTTTTTCCTTAGCCTGATCCTCGTCTATACCAAGACATTCATTTATAATTTCAGCAATGGTAGACGCGAACAATGGCTTGGACATAAATTTGTCAACACCCGCATTTTTTGCCTCAGCCTCAATGGCGCTCCAATCCTCGGAAGACATTATTACTATTACGGAATTTTCCGCCTTTCGCGCCTTTATTTCACGCGCCAGTTGTATGCCGTCCATATCAGGCATTTTCCAATCAATAAAATAGATATTAAAGCCGCCTTTCTGTTCAATAAGTGAAAGAGCTTCTTTGCAGTCTTTGGCCGTCTCGCACGATATGCTGAAACCCTGCGCTATTTCCTTGAAATACGATAATATTTCAGGGTCATCGTCAACCGCAATGACGCTGATATTGTCCCAATCAATATCAGAAGGCAAAAGCCTTTGCCTTTCATTTGTCGTACCGCGCTTAACCTGAACTGTAAAAATAAAGGCGGCTCCTTTTCCGACCTCGGATTCAATCCAAATCTTGCCGCCCATCATTTCCACAATGCTTTTGGAAATGGCAAGACCCAGCCCCGTACCGCCGAACTTGCGCGTCGTGCTGCTTTCCGCCTGTTGGAAAGAACTGAACAGGCGTTTTTGCTGTTCGCGGCTTATGCCTATCCCTGAATCTTTTACGGAGACTTGAATGGTGCAAAGCCCGTTCTCTTCCCCCAAAAATTTCGCGTCAAGGGTGATGGTGCCTTCTTCCGGCGTAAATTTTACCGCGTTACTCAACAGGTTGGTAATGACTTGCGCCAGCCGCTGGTCGTCGGCAATCATTGATTTGGGAATATCTTTATCAACATGCACCGAGTACTTCTGCTTTTTTTCGTCCATGCGGAAATTAATAACCGTGGATACTTTTTGAAGCATTTTTTCAAAATAAAATTCAGTGGGAGACAATTCCATCTTGTTAGCTTCAATTTTTGACATATCAAGCACGTCATTTATTACTCCAAGCAGGTGAGTTGACGCGTCTTGTATCTTGCCTAAGGCGTAATCTTTGTGTTCTATGTCTTTCGCGTTTTTGCCGATTGTCGTCATGCCGATTATCGCGTTCATCGGAGTGCGCATCTCGTGGCTCATGTTTGAAAGGAATTCCCCTTTCGCTTTGCTTGCCTGCGTAGCTTTGTGAAGCGCGTCCCTGAGTTTCGTATTATAAATGTCGCGCATAATTACGCCCGCGATGGTACTTGCTATCATGCCGACAAAATTTTTCTCCACGCTCGTCCACTGGCGCGGTACGGACTTTTGTTCAACGCTTAAAATCCCCCACAAACGGCCTTCCACATAAAGCGGAGCGGCGATAAAAGCCTGCACGCCAACAGACAGCATAGGGCGGAAAGATTCGTTTGAACTGTTGGCGATATCATCGCTGAAAACCACCGCCGTCGTGGTGTAGTCGGGCAGTCTTTCGGGAAAATATGACCTGATTACGGACAACAAATCAAATTGCGCGAGACATGGAGGGGTGTTATCCGCAACCCAATGATACGCCAAATATGTGTTTTTACGGTTGTAATCAATTCCGTAAATATAAACTATAGAAACTTTATGGTACCGGCCCAATTTTGAAATGGCTTCCCTTACATAGTTTTCAGAATCGCCGGATGAAATAAAACCTCTTGAAATTTCAGATATCAATTCCTGCTGTTCCAGCCTGATTTTAAGCAATTCGCTTTGTACTTGTATGTTTTTTTCCAAATTTTTAAAATTACGCAGATCATATTGATAAGCCATCACCACATATTTTCCGTTATACTTCGTGCGCGTCAGCGTAACTTCATAAGGAACGGGCTTATTCTCAGTAGTAATATTTATCCATTCGAACACCAGTTTTTCCCCGCTCAGCGCCTTCTTAATTACATCCGGCACCTTATCCGTGGATTTTTTTCCATCATCCTGAAATTCAGGAGAAAAATCATAAAAATGATCAATATAGTATTCCTTTGTAGTCCCCAATCCTTTTAAAGTAATGTCGTTGCAATCAATAACGCGGGCGTTTTCGTCAAAAACGGTAAATCCAAGCGGCGAAGCATCAAGCACGGCGCGGTTAAATTCGTTAACATCGACTATCGTGCGCTCCATTTCAGAACGTATAACCGTATTTGCGCACAGGAACGCTGCCGAACGCATCATATCAACGCTTTCTTCTTCAAAAAATCGCTCACTGTGGCGGTCTTCAAGAAGGGCAAAACCCCAAAAAGCTTTATTAAAGAATAACGGCGTTACAAACACCGACACTGAGCCAAACGAGCGCAGCATATCCGCTTCGGGCAAAAGGCCTACAGGGCTGTTAATCGTAACGCCCGAAGCTAAAAGACCTTCCCATCGCGGCGCTAACTGCTCATAAGTGACGTTTTCCAGCCCTTTAGTCGGTATCGTAGTGCCGCCTGATTCCCTGTCCCAGCGGTATATCTGCGATACGTGCAAATTATCAGGCATGACAAAGTTACGCCAAATCGAAAATCTGTCCAAATCGAACACATCGGCGATTTCTTTCACGCCCGTCGTCATTGTTTCCTCAAATTTTTCTTTACTGTTAGAGAGAAATATTACCGCCGCCCTGTTAAGCGTATCCGCCATTTTTTCGCGGCGTTTAAGCGTTTCAATGGCCCTTTTGGCGGCGTGTTCAGTATCCGCCCTGATAACCGCGTTGGAGAATATTCGCGCCGCAGCGCGGAATAAATCAGAGCAGCCATCGTCAAAATAACGATCGTTGTTATGATCCTGAAAAGTTACAATTCCCCATAAATCACCATGCGTAAAAACGGGCATCATCAGTATTGATTTAATGCCATACGCGTTCAAAAAAGCCGCCTGATCTTCGTTATAATCTCTTTCCCGCATTCTTACATGTTCGCCTTTCCGCGCGGCCGCTATCCATTGATCCAGAACCGGAATCCGTGGTAAAATCCGCAGTTCATCGGCGAGAGACATTAAACCGCCTTTCGAGTTGTCCCAACGGTAGACCTGCCCAAGACGTTTGCCGTCTTCAACGTCAACCATCATATAAAAGACTACGCGATCCAGCCCGACAGCGTCAGCGAAAGGCCGTATGCCGACGGTCATTACTTCTTCAAATGTTTTTTCCTGATTAGCTGAAAATATCTCAATTGATTTGGTCAAAGCTTCAACAATTGCGGCGCGGCGGTCGGATAAAGCTTTCTTTCCAATTTTGACGTTCTTGCCTTTTTTTCCCGTCGCTTCGTTTTTTGATTTAATTCTTTTAATCAACTCGTTAAATATTGACATATATTTATCCTTTAACAGTTTGAGGAATATTATTATTTATATAATTCCCAATAATGTTTACAGTTTCGTCAAAATCACTATGCAGCAAATATTCGGAAATGGAGTCCAACAGTTCATTAACTGAATGTGACCATTTTTTTTTCGCCAATTCCTTCAGCGCGGTATTTGCGCTTTGCTCATTATACTCAGCGCATGCCTTTTGAATAACAAGAAGTTTTTCGTCCAGAAACTCTACGTCATATTCTGAATCCTCCCACTCCTCATCTATGTCGTTTTCTTTTGGTTTTAATTTTTCTATTACTTTTTTCAACTCCGCCAAAAATTGCGGGGTTTTTTCCAATATTAAAGGCATATTCTCATCTCTCCCCGCTTTTTCCAATTCAAACGCTTCGGTGGAAAGAGCGGCTTCGCCAATACTGGCAAGCGTACTTTTCATCGCATGAGTATTAACAATAAACTGCTTAATATCATCCCCCCTGCGGTAAGAATTATTTTGTATTACAGTCAATCTTTCAAGCGCCTTTTCGGCATCGCGCAAAAAAACTGTCTTTAATCCTTCGTCGGCAGTCGGTTTTTCTTCCATATCGGTTGATATTTTGATAATGGCCGCCTGCTTCTGAGCCGCCTGAACCACCTCAGGCGGATACTTGTCGCGTATAAATTTATTTAAATAAAAGTTCAACTGGCGTATATCTATCGGTTTGGAAATAAATCCGTCAAACCCGTTCGCCGTGAACATTTCCGCCATTCCAGCCAGAGCATTCGCCGTTAACGCGATTATGGGCTTAGTATAACCAAGTCCGCGAATAATTTTTACAGTATCAATCCCGTCCATTTTTGGCATAAAATGATCCATAAATATTATATCAAAAGTAGAGCCTGCTTTTATCTTTTCAATCGCGATAAAACCGCTTGTGGCAGTTTCAAGCGACAGGCAGTACGGCGCCATAAGCCCTCTTGCCACGTACAGATTTGTTTCCATATCGTCCACAATCAGAACCCTGCCGTAAGGCATATACTCGCGTACCAACTGCGACGTTTTATTCGCCTGCCGCGCTTGCGTCTGATGAAATTGCATGAGGTTTTCAGCGGTTTCTTTGCCTAATTTGCTTGAGTCCGCGATATCTTGCGGCAGGCGCACGGTAAATACGGAACCTTTATTCGCCTCGCTTTCCACGGAAATTTCGCCTTTCATCAATTTGACAAGATTATTCGTAATGCTCATGCCCAAACCAGTTCCCTCTACGGAGCGGTTTGTTTCCATATTAAAACGGGTATACTCATCAAACAGTTTATCCATCTGTTCGCGCGTCATGCCCTGTCCCGTGTCAGTTATGCGGAAAACAAGCGTCAATTTGCCAGAACTTTCCTGCTGCGGATATTCGGCGGAGATCGACATGGCAATACTGCCTTTATCCGTGTATTTATAAGCGTTGGAAAGCAGGTTATTTAAAATTTGCTTTATTCTTAGTTCGTCACCTAACAGTTTAACGGGAATATTCTCATCTACAACAAGGTTAAATTCAATCGGTTTATAGTCGTACTTATAAATATTCATATTCATGGCGTCGCTGATAAGGCTTGCGGTTTCGTAAGGAAGATGCGCCAGTTCCAGCTTACCAGCTTCAATTTTAGACATATCCAGTATGTCGTTGATAATTCCAAGCAACAAATAACCTGAAGCGCTGATTTTACTTAAGGCTTCCTTAATATCGGCAGGAAGCTTTCCGTTTTGCATTTGTATCTCAGTAATGCCAAGAATAGCGTTCATTGGCGTGCGTACTTCGTGGCTCATGCGGGACAAAAACTGGCTTTTATAACGGTTGCTCTGCTCGGCAGTCTCTTTCGCGGCAATCAATTCAGTCATATCAATGGCGTGTTGGATATGGACTGTTCTGCCGTCATACCATTCTATATACCTGTCCATACAGCGGTAAATGCGTTTCGTTGCGGTGTAGTGCACTTCCCATACGATTGTACTGTCCGGTTCTTTATCAAGTTTGTAACAGGGGCAAAAATCGCATTTTTTATCGGCATTCTGCACAACTTTATAACACATTTGCCCAATACAATCCGTTCTCAAATCTAATTCCTGTCTCATGTAGTTATTTACAAATAAAATTTCTCCGGTATCGGGAACGGTAACATAGACTACCGCGTCAATGCCATTTAAAATATTTTCCATAATATTGAGCGAGCGCTTGGACGCGTTCATTTGGGCGACTATCTTTCTTAGCTCGCGTAAATCATAAGTATATCCCGTAACAATAAAATTATCATCATACTTAACGCGTACAAGGGTAATATCGCATGGTATAATCTCGCCATCCAATTTTTGGTGTATCCATTCAAAATGGCAGTAACCTTCGTCAAAAGCTTTTTTTACATATTTAAGCGCTATCTCTTTTGACAGACTGCCATCCGGCTGATATTCAGGGGAAAGCTCATAAAACCTTTCGCAATATTCATCTTTACTTGTCAGTTCAAACATTTTTACCAATTCCATGTTGCAGTCGATAAGATAACAGTTACTGTTCCAAAAATTTGTTCCAATAGGGGCGGTGTCAAACATAACGCGCATTCGTTTGTCCGCCTCGCGCAGTTTGTTGGTCTGCAAGTTTCTGTTAATGGCGTTGCTCATCATTAAAGCTACGGATGTTAATATGCGCGTTTCATCATTTGAAAATATCCTCTCCCGCCGACAGTCGTCAATGCTGAAAAATCCCCAAAAATTATTTTCTATAAACATTGGGATAGCGACGATGGCCTGTATCCCGTAAGTATTGAAAAATTCCCTCTCGCTCTCCTGTAACGCGGACAGAGGCGTGTTTATATGATCGCCGCGTAAAAACATTTTTTTCCATTCCGGTTTTTCTCTTTCGGGAATATGAAAACCTACTGGAATCTGCTTATAACAATGGCCATAATCGCTAAGCCATTCATATTGGAGGGCAAAACACCATTCATCATCAATAAGCTCATAGCTCCAAATATGAACACGGTCTACGTCCAGACAATATCCCAAAAGTTCAAAACTCTTTATCAGAGACGAGTTAAAATATTTTTCATCATTTATGGATAAAAGGATATTGGCGGCGGCATTCACCGTGTTTAATAAATGTTCCCTGCTTTCAATTCTGCCCATCATTTGTTTTAATTCGCGCAAATCACGCAGATAAAAAGCTAAAGCGTATTCGTTATTAAAATTAACGCGCACGCCTGTAACATCACACGGTATTAGCTCTCCGTTCAGCTTTTGATGCATCCATGAAAAGCAATAGTAACCTTCGGTAAGCGTTTTTTCGACATTTTCAACCATTTTTTTGGCTGACAGGCTCCCGTCCGGCTGATATTCGGGCGAAAGCTGATTAAATTTTTCATAATATTCCTGTTTGTCCGACAGTTCAAACAGATTGAGAGCGCTCTCATTACAGTCGATAAACTTATAATTTCTTTTAATAATATTTGCGCCTAAAGGCGTGGCGTTAAATAAAACCCTTAAACGTTCTTCAACGTTATTTCTCTCCGAGGAAATACTCAGCAATATAATAGCCAGTAAAACAGACAGCACCGTACCCAGAGTGATAAGAATTAACGCAAGGTTTCTTGTACCCTGATAATACAGGTCTTCGGGCGTGATAACCCCGATGTACCAGCCGTTAAAAAGCTTTTCAACAAAGAGAACGCTTTTAACGCCCCTGTAATTGGTTGTTTTAAATTCAGAAACAAAACCATGATGCTCCAATTCGGCAAAAGACGCGGCGATACCGATATTAACGTCATGTAACGCCTTGCCAAGCATATTAGACTGCGGATGGGCGATTATCATCAGATCTTCGCTTAACATAAATCCAAAACTTTTTTCGGAAAAAGGCGTTTTAACTGAAAGATCCCCAATCCTGTCAAAATTCATTTCCAGACAAACGATACCCATCGCCGCGCCGTCCCCGTTAAAAATACTTCTGGAAAAAGTAATTCTGCCTTTTGGAGACGCGCTGTCAAAATACGGCCGTGTGATTCCTATATCGCCGTTTGCCTTTACAGCCGCCTTATACCATTGATGGTCTTCCAACTCATACCTTCCTTTTGGAAAATAACCTTCATCTCCAGCTGTGAAAAATCTGCCGTAAACGTCAAAAATTCCAAAAAAACCAATTACGCCCGAAAGACGGTTTTCTTCATTGCTTTGCACATAACTATTAATATATTGCACATATTCCTTTATTGCTTTCGTATCATTTCCCCATAGAATCATACCGCGTATTGTTTGAGCGATACCCGCCAAAATCGTTTCCGGTTCCAACATCGCGGCTTTGATATTGGCTTCCGTATAGGAAATAGACTCTTTTACCCTTTTCCGCAAATTTTCATTTTCAATCCTGCTTACAAAAAAATAAGTTGTAACCACCATTAACGCAAAAGCCAAAAAAATTGCAGCTACTTGCGCGTGAAAACGCAGCTTCCGCAATTTCTTAAAAAAAGAACCCATTACAAAGCTCCCCTGACGGCTTTAATTTGATCTTTTACTTTAAGAAATACTTCTACAATTTTCGGGTCAAAAGACTTGCCTGCCCCTTCAGCGATAATGTCTATCGCTTCTTCGTCAGTAGCCGGCTCTTTATACGGCCTTTTGGAAACAACCGCGTCATATACGTCGACAATCGCCAAAATGCGCCCCTGCAGCGGAATCTCAGTTTCTTTAAGCCCGTGCGGATAACCTTTGCCGTCCCACCGTTCATGGTGATATTCCGCAAATAATTTTGCGTTAGATAAATATTCATCTTCGCCAATCTGACTAATCATTCTGTCAATTATCCGCGCGCCTTCCGTTGTGTGAACTTTTATTTGTTCATATTCCTCACTTGTCAATTTGCCGGGTTTGTTTAAAATCGCGTCTTTTACATGGATTTTTCCCAAATCATGCAATCTGGCGGCTGAAACTACTTTTTCCATATCCCATTCGCGCATTTCATCGGTATACGCCAGGTATTTAAACATTCCTTCTATCAGTATCTTAACATACGCCGACGTTCTGTCATTATGCCCGCCAGTCCCTTCATCACGCTCTTCAACTACGTCGGCTAAAACGGTTACAATGCCGTTTTGCAGACGCTTGATTCGATCAGTGCGTTCGCGTATTAGTTCGTCAATATCCAAATGTGTTTTAATTCGGTTGAGCAATACGTGCGAAGAAAACGGTTTTGTGACAAAATCCACCACGCCCAATTCAAAGCCGCTGGCCTCAGTCTCATCGTCTGAAAAGCCGGTAAGAAATATAACGGGAATATTCGCGTATAAAGAATTAGACTTTAAAACTTGTAAAGCTTCGGAGCCGTCCATATCCGGCATTTCTATATCAAGCAGGATTAAATCAGGAGTAATTTTTTCCAAAAGCGCGAACATCTTTACCGCCGACGGCATAGTTAATACGCGATAATTGTTTTCCAGCGCTTTTTTTACTAATGACAAATTAGTGTCACTGTCATCTACCGCAAAGATAGTTTTCATCACTTTACCGAATCAGCGTATTGTTTAATAATTGATCCTACCTTGGATAAGAGTTCATCTTTATTGCATGGTTTCTTGATAAAATCAACCGCTCCCACTTCCTTGGCTTTGGCTCTGTCAGACGGATCATCCGATGACGAATAAATGGCTATCGGGACAAAATGCAGGTTGCTGATTTGCTTTATCCTTTGATAAATATCCCATCCGTCCATGCCCGGCATAATTAAATCCAGCAAAATTACATGGGGAACAAGGCCTTGATAGAACAATTTTAAAGCTTCATGACCCGAAGAGGCGGTAATAACTTCATAGTCTTTATCCAACATTCCTTTGACCGCTACAAGATGAGGCTGTTCATCATCCACCGCAAGCACAATTTTCTTTTCATTGCCGGTTTGAATCTTAAACTTTTCAGTTTCTGTTTTTAGATCTTCAAAGTTACGGTTGTTTTCAGCGTTCATTTCATTTACATTGTCAACCGCGCTCTTTATCTGGCCCATGGCGCCGCTTACTATTTTATTCATGCCCTCGACAACCTGATTGCTTATCTTTATAAATTCGGCGGTTTTATTTACCAGGTCCCCGCCCGATTGCGCCATATTTTCCGCGCCTTTTCTGACTGATACGGTAATATCTTTCAGGCGGTCTACGGATTCCAGCAGCTGCTTTCCGCCTTCTTCCTGCTCTTGCATCGAATTACGGATATTTTGTTCGTGTTCCGATACCGTTTTCACGCCTGTATCTATGGCGCCAAAACGGGCAAGCACGTCGTTGGAGGACTTGGTTATGTTGTCTATGGAAGCCTTTATCTTTTTCAGCATAGAGGTTGTGGTTTTAGACTGCCCGCTTGATGATTCTGCAAGTTTGCGAATCTCATCGGCAACTACGGCAAAGCCCCTCCCCGCCTCTCCGGCGTGAGCCGCCTCAATAGCCGCATTCATGGAAAGCAGGTTCGTCTGGGCGGCGATACTGTTCATTACCGCGTTAATTTCCAAAAGCCCCTCGGACTCCTGCGCGATTTCCTGTATTTCCTGCGCCACCGCCTGAAGCCCGGTCTTGCCGATTTCGGACGCTTCCGCAAGGGCGCTGACATTTTTGCCGTTCTCCACCAATGTTTTGGTTACAGAATTAATGTTAGCCGTCATTTCTTCAATGGCGGAAGACGACGTATTAACGCTTTCAGCTTGATCTTCTATCAGTTTGTTAAGGTTCGTAATATTAACCTTGATATTATCCCCTGCCTTGTCCGCTTCTTTAGCTTCATTTTCCTGCTGGGCTACAAGGCCTTTCATGCTTTCAAACTGAGTTGAAATTTGCGAGACGGCAATTCCCGTTTTTTCCATATTGCTGGAAAGTTCCAAACCGGTATTGGTAAGGGCGTTTACCTTATATTTTATGATGCTTATAAGATCCTTTATATTTTCAAATGTTTTGTTAAAATACGTGGCCATATCGCCGATTTCATCTTTGCTTTTAACATTCAAGCGTTTGGTCAAATCCCCTTCGCCTTCGGCTATTTCCGTGAGCATTCCGGTCGCGGTATTAATGGGCTTTAATAAGATAAACTTGTAACTCATCGTGTTTACCAAGATGGAAACCAATAGAATCGCAAGCGCGATAAGCGCGATTATTTTTACTTGGCCAACAACGTTGTTACTGATGACTTTGTTTATTGCCGTCATCTCGTTGCCTATAAACAAAATGCCGATAACATCCTTGCTTCCCTGCGCTAAAATAGGACGGTATTCGGTAAGATATTTTTTGCCAAGAATGACCGCTTCTCCCGAATAGCTTTTACCGGATTGTATGGACGGATATGCGGCGCTGCCCATTCCCAGCATTGTATCCACCGCCCGTTTTCCGGCGTTGTCTATAATACTTGTAGTTATTCTGCGGTAATCTTCGCCATCCTTGATAAAAACAGTCGCCGCTATGTTAAGATCGGAACTCACTTCATCAATCAATTTATAATTATACTTTAAAGAAGTGCCGTCCGCTCCCTTAAGATCGCCGTCATTAAGGCTTAATTGCCCATATTCAATTTGAAGTCTGTACGCAAAATTAATTATATCGCTCGATAGCTTGTTTTTCCCCATGATAACGGCGGTTTCAAGACTGGATTTCTGTATCGCATTTACGCTGATAATCGAAAAAATGATAATCGCCAAAAGCATAAATGTAATTGATATGCTTGATAATTTTAGTTGCAGGCCAAAATGTCCGAACTTTTTATTGTCATTCATAAACTGCCCCTTAATGTATTGTTCTTAATAGTATAACGTTATTTTGGAGTATTTATCAATATATTTGACCGTTAATTGTAGGTAATTTGTTTAAATTTACCATTTTTAAGGCTTAAATAGTGAAATTTAAACTTATATTAAGATCCAGCCAATTCTCTATATCTGATAAAAGTTTTTCAATATAACTTATGCAAGCTTGATTTTTAGCTAAAACGCCGGATATATCGCCGGCTTTTGCCAACGCTTCCAGTTCTGCGGCCATTTTTCGCGCAGTTTCAGCGCCTATGCTTTCGCTGGTACCCTTCACGCCGTGTACGCTTACTTTATATTCCGATAATTTTTCCGCAGATACAGAGCGCATTTTAGCCAATGTCGCCGGTATAACTGAAAGATAAGAACGAAGAACGGGCAGATAAATCTCCATATCGCCGTCATACAATTCCATAACTTTGTCTTTGTCAATTCCGGGTATTTTTATTTCCATTTTTTTCTCCTTCCCTTTAGAAGCATCAGCATCCTTTGTGATTTTTTTACGAATCCAGTCTTTCATAAACGCGTCTATTTTTGAAAAACTAAGCGGCTTTGATAAAACCGCCTGAAAACCGTTGTCATAAAATATTTGTCCAACTTTACCGCCCTCCTCGGCGGAGCCTAATAAGACATCATCTGCCGTCAAGGCGATAATCGGCACATTTTTAGCGTATTCAGTTTCAATGGAACGTATTTTAAGAGCCGTTTCTATGCCGTCCATATCCGGCATCTGATGATCCATAAAAATAATGTCGTATACCGGATTCCTGCTTTCTATCCGTTTTATGGCTTCATACCCGTCTAACACGCAGTCTACATGCATTTTATATTTGCGCAACATTCCGGCGGCCACGTTCAGATTAGGCAGAAAATCGTCCACTACCAGCACCTTAATATGGCTTAGATCCATATTAACCGCGCCGGTCTTTTTTATCAAGCTGTCTTTTAAGCGCCGCGCCGCCTCAACTGTTTCTTCAGGGTATTTATCGCGTATCATTTTGTTTAACAGGTCGTTAAGCTGGCGTATGTCAATTGGTTTGGAAATAAACCCGTCAAAACCGTTTTCCGCGAACATTTCCGCTTGTCCCGCCAAAGCGTTAGCTGTCAGAGCGACAATAGGCCGCGTGTAGCCAAGAGAGCGTATCCTCTTCACCGTTTCTATACCGTCCATTTCCGGCATAAAGTGATCCATAAAAATAATGTCAAATGTTATGCCTTTATTAATTTTTTCAATCGCCTCTTTTCCGCTTAAAGCGGTTTCCATCGACAATCCGTAAGGGGTCAAAAGCCCGCGCGCGACATACAGATTCGGCTCCATATCATCTACAATCAGTACTCTTCCGTAGGGCATATATTCGCGGAAAATTTGCGATGATTTTTTTACGTGCGCCGATTTTCCACTGCTGTACTTTTTGATGTTTTCGGCCAATTCCCTGCCAATCACATCCGCGCCGGGAACAATCCCCTGCGGCAGCTTCACCGTAAAAACCGATCCTTTGCCCACTTCGCTTTCTACAATAATTTCGCCGTTCATTAAATGAATAAGGCGATTGGTAATGCTCATGCCCAGTCCCGTGCCTTCAGTCGCGCGGTTGGCTTCCAGATTAAAGCGGGTATATTCGTTAAACAGCTTGTCAACCTCTTCGCGGGTCATTCCGCGCCCTGTGTCGCTTATACTGAAAATAAGCAATATGCATGGCATAGTGTACGGCGGTTCTCCCTGTTCCAGCATTTTATTTTCCGCCGTAACCGTCATTGAAACCTTTCCTGAATCCGTATATTTAAACGCGTTAGTAAGGATATTATTTAATATTTGTTTAATGCGAAGCTCATCGCCGAATAATGTTACGGGAATGTTCTCATCCGCCTTCAGTTCAAATTGAATAGGCTTGTTGTCAAAGCGCAAAACATTAAACTGCACGGTATCGCTAATAAGGCTTGCTACGTCATAATTAACAGGCGAAAGTTCCAGCTTGTTTGCCTCTATTTTTGACAGATCCAATATGTCATTGATAATTTTAAGAAGCAGGTAACCTGAATTATATATTTTACCCAACGCTTCTTTAATGTCCTGCGAAAGTCCGTTTTTTTCCAACTGCATTTCCGTAATGCCCAAAATCACATTCATGGGAGAGCGGATTTCATGGCTCATCTTTGCCAAAAACGCGGATTTCGCGTTATTTGCAGCTTCAGCGTCAGCCTGTTTTTTCGCCATTTTTCTCAAATTGGTAACGTCATGCACCACTTCAATATAGCCCATTGTTTTATTGTCCAAACTTTTAAGGATTTCAACATTGACCTCGAAAGATGATTCCTCATCTGAGAAATAGGTATATTTTTCCCCTCTTTTCGCACATTCAATTCCGCAGTTCGGCGTATTACATATATCGGCGTTCCAATTACTGCACGGTTTTCCAATAACGTCTTTGTGCGAAACATTTAAAATTTTTTCAACTGCCGAATTTATAAAAGTCCACTTCGCATCCACGTCCGTAACCGATATTGGCAGCGGTATGGCGTTTAGAATTGATTTATACCAATGGCTCATGGCAAGGGAATCCTCGCTTTCTTTCATGTTTTTAGCACTTTGCAGGTTTCTGTTTACTGCGTTGCTCATCATTAAGCCTACGGACGTTAATATATGGATTTCTTCTTCTGTAAATGTCCGCTCGCGACGGCAGTCGTTAATGCTGAAAAAACCCCAAAAACTGCCCTGGGCGCCGTATGCCTGCCGCCTGTCAATTTTCGCCTGCCGCCTGTCGCCTATTATTTTCCGCCTGTCTTCTTTTGACAGCCGCCTGTCATAAATAAAAAGCTGCCTGTTTTCATATCCTAATTTCCGTCTTTCTAATATCGCCTGTCTTCTGGCAATTTTTTGCATCCGTCTGTCACCCGCCATCTGCCGTTCCAAAAACATCGGAATAATTACAATAGACTTTAAATAATACGGATGCAAGAATGCCTGATCGTCCCGTGACAAAGCGGAGAACGGCGCGTTTATATGCCCTCCGCGCAGGAATAATTTTTCCCACTCAGGCTTCCAACTGTAGGGAAAATATAAACTTACGGGAGTCGTTATTCCATAACCATAATCGCTGAGCCATTCATAGCGGCGGACAAAATGCAATTCGCCGTCAATCATCTCGTTACGCCAAATTTGAACGCGGTCAACATCCAGACAGTCCCCAACAAGCTTAAAACTCTTTGACAACGCGCTTTCAAACGATTCATCATCACTGACGGACAACAAAACATTGGCCGCGTTGTTCACCATACCCAATAAATTTTCCCGTTGTTTGGCTTCCCGCATTAATTTGTTTTGATTTATGCGCGCTTCCCACGACTTTCGCCTAAGCCTGTCCTGGCTTATAGAAAACAAAAGTGAAACCGCTACCGCTACCATAAGGTCGTTTATAATATATCTTGTCTTGTAGTCCGAAAAATCCATCCCGCAGACGCGCGCCACCGAAAAGAACACAATTAGCGCGAACGCTATGTTCGCAATTTTAAATTTTATGGGAAACGGCGCGAACACGGGCAGCATCAGTATGACGGAAAGAGCGCCGATATACGCGTGGATATTTGAGCCTGAGGACGCGGTTATGACGGAAGTTCCAAGGAAAAAATACGCGGTTAAAACCATCATTAAAATACAAGGCTGATTTTTAAAATGTTTTGTAAACCTAAGGGCGATAAGGATAGCGCTTAACAGCGTATACCCCAAATGAATTGAAATTGCAAGCGTGGGGAAGGGATGAATTTTTATGTCGCCGGGAATATAGATCAGCATCAAAAACAAGGTAATGAAAACTATATAGAATATTTTTCCGGACATATAATTAAGCTCGCCGTAAAAAGTTTCACGGCTTGAATCTTCGCCGTAAGATTGAAACCGCGATTTGTATTTGTTGACAAGAATATTAATTATTTTGAACACACGCATATTATTATTTTAAACCTTATTTCACAGGCGGTCATTTAAATATCCATATATACGTTATAATATCATACAAGACTAATTGTGTCAAATCCCATTAAAACCACTATTTTACCGTAAATGTGTCATTTTTTAATTTAATAACAGTTCACAATAAGGTCATTTCTGTATATAATTAACAAAATGAACGGCTTACTGCTTTTATTGATCTCCGTAGTCACGCTTTTTTTTGCCTATCTATTCTACGGCAGATTTCTTGCCAGAAAATGGGGAATAGACCCTTCCAGAAAAACCCCGGCTTGCGAAATGGAAGACGGGCAGGAATACGTTCCCACGTCCGGGGCAGTGCTATTTGGGCATGAATTTGCGTCTATCGCAGGGGCAGGGCCGATAAACGGGCCGATTATCGCCGCAATGTTTGGGTGGGTTCCGGCGCTGTTATGGCTTTTATTTGGAAGCGTCTTCTTCGGCGCGGTGCATGATTTCGCGGCGCTTTACACTTCAGTTAAAAACAAGGGAAAGTCAATCGGATACGTAATTGAGCTATATGTGGGAAAAACAGGCAAGCGTCTTTTTTTGATTTTCGTATGGCTTTTTTCGATACTTATAGCGGCGGCTTTTGCGGACATAGTAGCCGGCACATTTGACGGGTTTAACGAGTTTGGAGCGCGTAACGGAATAAACGCCTCCGTAGCGTCCAGTTCAAGCCTTTTTATACTCGCGGCAATAATTCTTGGCTTATTTATCCGCAGGCGCAAGGCTTCCGATTTGGCAAGCGGCATCATCGCGATTGATCTTCTTATTGTCTGTATTGCTCTTGGGATTTTCTTTCCTGTTTTTATGGAAAAATCCGTCTGGTTCTACCTTATCTTCGCATATATCTTTATCGCTTCTATTGTTCCCGTTTGGTCATTAGGCCAGCCCCGTAATTATCTTAATTCTTTCTTATTGATAGCCATGCTGCTGGCGGCTTTTATAGGAGTTGTTTTTACCGCGCCGCCAATTTCAATCCCCGCGTTCGCGGGCTTCAATGTAAAGGGAAATTTATTGTTCCCCGGCCTTTTTATCACTATTGCCTGCGGCGCGATTTCAGGCTTTCATTCCCTTGTAGCAACGGGGGCCGCGTCCAAACAGATAAGCAATGAAAAACACATGCTTCCAATTTCTTACGGCGCGATGTTAGTTGAAACTCTCGTGGCGGTTCTAGCTCTTATTGCGGTCGGCTCTCTTGCGTGGAACGGGAAATTGCCTGAGGGGACTCCGCCGGTCATTTTTGCGACTGCGGTTTCGGGTTTTCTTTCACAGCTTGGACTGCCCCATCAGGTGTCATTTACAATAGTGTCGTTGGCGGTTTCGTCGTTTGTGCTTACCACGCTGGATACGGTCGCACGGTTGGGGCGTCTCTCTTTTCAGGAGCTTTTTTCAGCTGACGAGCAAAAACAGAAAAATAAACTATGGGCAAAAATTTTAAAAAACAGGGCGGCTTCTTCGATCTTTACCCTGTTGCCGGCCTATCTTTTGGCGAGAATGGGTTATGAAATCATCTGGCCGTTATTCGGAGCCGCAAACCAGCTTCTCGCCGCGCTCACTCTAATCGCCTGCACCCTGTTTTTTAAAAAGACGGGACGGCGTATTTTTATGCTGATAGTTCCAACCATGATCATGTTAGCTGTCACCTATACTTCCCTTTCTTTGAGCATAAAAAATAAAATTCTGCTTTTATTGGACGGCGAATTTAATCCCGCAGTTGACGGCATTCAAATGTTAATTGCCATTTTGTTGCTGGTATTGGGAATTCTTGTCGCGGTTTCCTGCGCGGTAAAACTGCTTAATAAAAGTGAAGATAAGGAAATCATCCGTTAATGATTAAAAACATTAAAAGAATAATTATATCGGCTTTAACCAGCGGCAAGTATTCAAGTTTTCGGGATGAGACCAATATGGACAATATGCTCCGCCTCATAGTCCTTAACATCATCTATTCAATCGCTTCCGTCTTAATTATCACGCTGGGCGTTATAGACATGCAAAAAGGAAATGTTGACGGCGGACTGCTTACGGTTATTCTTGGCTTTATGACTTTTTTAAATCTTTTATTACTGCGCACTGAAATGCCTTTTAATACAAGCGGCCTGATAATTACGGCGATTTTCGGCGCTTTTTGCGGACTGTCAATTTTTGTCAAATATGAAATGAACGGGCTTTCCAGTTTGTGGATTTATTCTTTTCCGTTAATGGCAATTTTTACGCTGGGGCTTCCCGTAGGGCTTATCCCCGCACTGCTTATTTTAATAGCCGCACTATTCGGAACTTTCGGGGGTTTGTCGAAATACCGATATTCCTTTCAGGAAGCGGCCCTTTTGTGCGGCGTTTATTTCTTTGTAATGGTTCTTACAATAGTATATGAATATGTGCGTTCATATAAAGACCGCTATCTGGCGCGTCAGGACAGTTACATGAATTTAGTTTTTGACAACAGTCCCGATATTATTATGCTTATGGATAAAAACAGCGGCCTTATCCACTGCGCCAAAACTTTCCTGAAAAGCGCGAAAATTAAAAGTTTTGAAGATATACGCAAAGCAAGCTATGATGAAGTTTTCGGACTTTTTACGGATTATGAAATGCTTAATCAAATTACAACTTTTTTTAATAATTCAATATACAACAAAAAACCCGTAACTTTTGAGCGTATTTTAGATTTTAGCGGCGAGGGAAACAACCGCCATTATGAGATTCACTTTACCCCAATGTTCAACAGCAAAGAAGAGTTTCAAGGCGCTTTTATACTTTTCCATGACATGACCGACATTCTGGAAGCCAAAAACCGCGCCGAACAGGCAAGCAGGGCAAAGTCTATTTTCCTTGCCAACATGAGCCATGAAATCCGCACGCCGTTAAACGCCATTATCGGCATGACCGCCATCGCCAAGAATTCAAATGAGTTGGAGCGTAAAGATTACTGTCTGGAAAAAGTAGAGAGCGCCTCCAATCATCTGCTCGGGGTTATCAACGATATTCTTGACATGTCAAAAATTGAAGAAGATAAATTTGAACTTTCTTATGTCGAGTTTGAACTGTCCGCCATGATACAGAGAGTGGTTAATATTTTTGAATTTAGATTAGAAGAGAAAAAACAAAATTTTACCGTTAATCTTGATCCTTCCCTTCCTAAAAAGATAAAAACGGATGATCAGCGGCTTGCGCAGGTTATCACAAACATTTTAGGTAACGCCGTTAAATTCACTCCTGAAGGCGGGAATATTACCCTTTCCGTCAGGCGCCTGGATCAAGAGCGTGATTTCTGCACTCTGGAAATTATTATCAGTGATACTGGAATAGGAATATCAAAAGAACAGCAAAAAAAACTGTTTGATTCTTTTGTGCAGGTAGATTCCGGCATAGGGCGGAAATTCGGCGGCACCGGCCTTGGTCTTGCGATTTCCAAGAAAATTGTAGAGTTGATGCAAGGTGAGATAAAGATGGAATCGGATATAGGCAAGGGAGCGTCCTTTATTATTACTATCCGCGTAGAAACTGTAAACGATGAAACGCAAAAGCCGGAAACTGCCGGCGCTCCCGCAAAAGAAGCGCATAACGCGCCTGACGGCGAACAAGAGCCTGATTATCACGGGAAACGAATTTTACTCGTTGAAGATGTTGAAATAAACCGTGAAATTGTCATTACCGTATTGGAACCTCTCGGGCTGGAAATAATGGAAGCCGAAGACGGACAGAAAGCATACGATATCTTCCGCGCCAATCCCGATTCTTTTGACCTTATTTTTATGGACATCCACATGCCTGGCATTGACGGCTATGAAGCCACAAGGCTTATCCGCGCATTCGACCACCCAAGAGCGAAAACCGTCCCTATAATAGCCATGACAGCTAACGTTTTCCGCGAGGATGTGGAACGCTGCCTTAACGCCGGCATGAATGACCATGTAGGGAAACCGTTGGATTTTGGGGTAGTGTCTTCAGTACTAAAAAAGTATTTAATAGATAAAACTGTTAATTAATTTTTTTAAATTGGAGTGGGAAGCAGTGACAGTGAGCAGTGAGCAATGTTTTTGTTCGTTATCTGCGCGTGAAGTACCACGCCGCACTTTCAAACAATAATCCCACTCTCTAATCTGCGCGTGAGGTTACACGCTGTGCTTGCTAACAGCAACACTGCTCATTGCTCACTGCTCATTGCTCTTTACTCTACTTTAAACAATGACACCTCCTTTACTAATAAATTAATACTCTCCCTATTCTTCACAGTTATGTCGTTCACCATGTTTACGGCTTCGTTGATCTGCTCCGCTCCTAACGCTATTTCATTGATGCCTCCGGTAATCTCCTGCGTTACATTTTCAAGATTCCTGCTCTCCCTTATCACCTCACGGCTGCCTTGAAGCATTTGGGCGGATTCATCTTTAACCTGCCTTGTTATCTCATTAAGTTTGCCCACCGCTTCCAAAATTTGTTTGCTGCCCTCGTTCTGCTCTTCCATGGCGTTACGGATATTTTCTTCCTGTTCCGTTACTGTTTTTAGGTCAGTATTGATAACGTCAAATCTTGTAATCGTGGTATCTGTGGATTCGCCTACCTTGTCAATTGAGCCTTTTATCCTCTCTAGTACGGTACTTATTGTCTTGGACTGTTCGCTTGAGCTTTCGGCAAGCTTGCGAATTTCATCGGCGACTACGGCGAAACCTTTGCCGGCGGCTCCGGCGTGCGCCGCTTCAATCGCCGCATTCATGGAAAGCAAATTGGTCTGGCTGGCTATGTCTTTAATCACCCTGTTGATCTTAAGCAGGCCTTCCGATTCGCGCGCGATTTCATGAATATCATCGGCGGCGTCATTAAGGCTTGTATGCCCCAACTCGGAAGCGGAAGTCAATTCGTTCACGCTTTCGCCGTTTTTAACGAGAGTCTGCGTTACAGATTGAATATTGGCGAGCATTTCTTCTATAGAAGAAGACGATTGGCTCACGCTGGCTGATTGCTGTTCAACATATTCGTTCAGCTTGTTAATGTTGTTTGTAATCTGTTCCATTGTGGCGCCTGTTTGAGTTACGGACGCGCTCTGATTCAACACCCTGCCTTTGATGTTTTGAATGGTAGCGGTAATTTCGTTAATCGCGGAGGCGGTCTCGTTCATATTACTTGCCAGATCATTGCCGGTATCGGATAAACTGTCGGCGTGTTCTTTTATTGAAATGATCAGTTTCTTTATCTTGGCAAGCGTCCTGTTAAAGTACCGCGACATATCGGAAATTTCATCGTTTCCCTTTTCAGGAATTGTCCGCGTTAAATCGCCTTCGCCTTCGGAAATATCCTTCAGCGTTTCCGTTACTTTGACAATTGGTTTAGTAACAAATCCAAGAACGATAAAGAAAACAGCCGCAGTCGCAATAATGGCTATTGCCGCAAGGATAACGGTAAATGTGGTTATTTCGTTTATTTCTTTTAATACGTGGGATTCGGAGACGCCTATCAGCACCGTCCATTCAAAATCAGAAGTGCCTATTTTAATCGGCCTGACTACAAACCTGAAAGTATCGTCATGTTGCGGATCATATACGCTGCCTTTGTAAATTCTGTCGTTATTCATCGCGTCGAATATCGCTTGCCTTGAATCGCCTAATTCAACATCAACGTCAAACATTTTTTTGCCGATGCGTTCCGGTTTATAATGCGCCAGTATTGAGCCTTGATTTGAATAAATTATCATCATGTCAATTTCACTGTTTTCTTTTATGGTTTTTTCCAAGAGAGTCTGTACTGCCTCAATGCTTAACACGCATCCAACGGCTCCTACTACTTCTTCATCATTTTTTTTGGCGTTTGTAATAGGGACAACCATTCTTATTGTCCATTTGTCTGTTCCGTTAATATTCCGCAACGCAGGTTCGGTAATGCGGTCTTTGAACGCATTGGTACTGTTAATGTGTTCCATTACATTGTCAGCATCGGCGCTGAGTTGCTTTACCATTTTACCTGTTTCTTTGCTCCATGCCATAGCGTACTGCCCCGTAGGGGTTGAACCTAACCTGCCTATATATTGATCGTCCAAACCGTCAAGGGCATCCGGTTTCCAGACAGTATAGAGAATGACCATCTGAGGTTCCGATTCCAGCGCTGATCTCAGCAAGTCGTCATATTTGTCGCGCCTTTCTTCCGGCCTAACTGATTCAAAGTCGCTCAATATGTTAGCCATCGTAGTCAGCGCCCTGATATAACCGTTCTCCCTACCCTTCCAGAATTCCGCCTGGCTGTTTACCAAATGTTCCTGACTTCGCAGACTCAACTGCAAAGTGCTTTTGGAAGCCTGCCACAACAGTAATGTGGCTATTCCTGTTACCACGACAGCCATGATTGCGATTACAATAATGCTCAGTTTGAATTTAATTTTCATAAGATACTCCTTCTCGCAAAATACTTCTATGGTATTTGCAAGGTGTTATATTTTGAAAGTAGTAGTTTAATTATTTGATTGACTGTCTTAGAAGGGAGAAAAATTAATCGCAAAATACGCCCTAAAATCGCCTTAAATCAACTTTTTTTCTACCGCGATGCGTATTAAATCGGCAAGATTTTCAGCGCCAAGTTTATAATGAATTTTGTTAATTATCATTTTTATTGTATTGATCGAAAGTTCCCGCGCTACGGCAATTTCGGCGCGGGATAGGCCGTGGGAAATGTCATTTAGTATTTCGGCTTCCCGAGGAGACAAAACGATGCCGCCGGTTCCGCCGCCTGACTGAGTGTGTTTCGCTATGATATGGGAACGGCGTTTGGCGTAAGTGGCCGATTTATGGTTGATGTCTTCCAGCCATGAGGCGGGGATAACTTTGCGCGATTCTTTGAGCATGGCGGCGGCAAGAGTGCGCATATCCTTACCCATTTCGATAAAGGGCATTAATATGCCGTTAGGTTCGGCGTTTTTGTACGCTTCCTCAAATACGGTAAAAGCCCCTTCTTTGTTTTTTAATTTGTAGTGAATACAAGCTTCCATCGCCAGCATTTCCACGCGCCCGAATAAAAACGATTCCCGCCGTTTCATTTCCTCGATGTACGAAAGCAAAGGGGAAAAGTTTCTTGTCGCGTAACATAGGCGCGCTATTATTTGATTGGCAAAATTATCAATGGAAGCGGCGTGGCTGTAAGTTAAAAAATCTTCTTTTAGCCAATCAACCGCTTTTTCAGGCTGGCCGAGGAAACAGTAATACCATGAAAGGGAAATATCATAATCATAAAAACGGTTTACATATTCAACTTCGTCCAGTTGGGCTTTTGTATCTCTTAGGGTCTGTTCCATAAGCGTATAATTTCCCTGAGCGGCGGCAATACGCATGGCGTATAACAAAGCCCTGTGCATAAGCCCGAACTGTTTCTCCGCCCTAGCCTGCTTCACCGCAAGGACAATATGAGGCTCTGAGGAAGATATATCGCCCCGGTAGAATTCCAATTCGCCGTGAGCAAGTTCAAGTTCTCCCGCCATAAACCCTTTCATATAACTTTTTTGTATATGTTCGTGATTACGGCTTATGACGGCGATAAATTCCTGCGGGCTTCCCTTCCTTGAAGAGCCGGCAAAGTTGATCCACGCCCCCGGATAATAAATGTCGAGTTTGCCGGAATCAGCCTCATGTACGCGCTTACAGGCTTTTTCAATGTAAACGTCAAAATCGAAAATGTCATCCGTTACGCTCATTAAACAGCGTATGTATGTCCAGCAAATATAGAGTCTTGTAAGCGTGCGGTTCTTTATAGAGTCGTCATCCGGCAGTTTAAGGAATTTCGCTTCGTAGTATTTCACAAGCTCAAGTGATTTTTGCAGTAACCCCTGACAAATATATGTGCGCAAATGCATATCCGCAAGAAACTCCACCTTGTCAAACGCGTCAGCAGGAGCGCGATCTAAAATTTGCGCCGCATATTTCGCTATATCCAGAGGTATTTGGGTGGTTAATCCGGCTAAAATTAAAAGTATTGATTTATAATCCCCAGTTTTTTCGTAGTAGAAAATGGCGTCTATCTTAAAACCGTTACGGGCGCACCAATTGCCTGAAATAGCGTAAGTTTCTTTTTTTTGTTCTTCGGGAATTAAATTTTGCTTTGCGCTTAAAAACTCCAAAAACAAAGGGTGAATGAGGTACGCGTTGATAAAATTGTCTTTGCGCACATAAGCGCTTTGCTTTTCCAATTCCGCGACAAGCCCATCTTCATTTTCCGCAAGTTGGGTAATTAAGTCAACGGACAAATGATCGATTAGGGAAAGGCGCAGCAAGAAATTTTGCAGAGGGGCGGAAATTGCATTCCAAAGTTCAGTTTCTATTATGCCGAATATATTTGTCCGCAGCGCGTTACGCACATAGCCGCTGTATCCGGGCGCTTTTTGAAAGGACTGGGCGATAAAGTTAATAGCGAACGCCCAGCCGCCGGTATCCTGCATTATTTCGCGCAAGTTTTCATAAGACACGGAAATATCGCGGCTGCGGAAATATTGGGCAAGCTCGCTCTCGGTAAAGCGCAGATCATCTTCGCTTATATTGAATATTTTTTTTTCGTAAGCGCTGTTAGCTGTTTTAAGCTCGGGAACGGTACGGGAAACAAGAAACACCGAAGTCCCCGGCGGCATTTTAAAAAGAATACACTCCTCTATAAATTTTATTACGGAAGTCTCTTCAATGCAATGAAAATCATCCATGACAATGATACGCCTTTTTTTCTCTACAAGCTCGTTTAATAAGGTCAGATAATGATTTAGTTTATCGCTTGTGTCAGGAAAGCCCAGTTTTGCCAGCGCTTTAGTAAGAGGCGAGTTAACCTTTGCCAAGGCGTAGATATAACTTTCCCAAAAACGGGCGCTTGTGTTGTCGCGCTCGGAAAGTTGAAGCCAAAATGTAGTCGCCTGATACTCCTGCGCGAAATCATGAACCGCGCATGTTTTGCCGTAACCCGCGCCGGCGCATACTACGACTACAGGGTATTTCACGGCCTCCGCGAACAATTGGTTCAGCCGTGGACGCTCAAAAATCAAGGAATTACTATTGTCAACACGCGTCTTTGGCGTAGTTTTCATGCAAAAATCTCCTTTATTTTTGTATATAATTTATTTTTTTATCATAATCATTAACTAATGTCAACAATTTTAAATAAGAAATTTATACGCAAAATTTCACTAGATTTTACACCGCTTATATTGATTGAAGATTATTTGTATAATATTAGCGTGAGAAACAAAATTTATGAATTATACGCGCTTGAACAATTAGCGGCTGGTAATAGCTGTGTTCATAGGTTGAACCCGCTTGTTAAATTGTTGGCAGCGATGGTTTTTATCATAACGGTTGTTTCATTTAACAGGTTTGCTTTTGGGAGGTTAATCCCTTTTGTTTTTTACCCGGCAATTCTTATGGCTCTTTCACAAACGCCGTATTCAATGTTAAATAAGCGGTTTCTTGCCGCCCTGCCGTTTTGCCTTTTTGTGGGAATAAGCAATTTAATTTTTGACAGAAGCACCGCATTCGCGGTTGGGGGCATTATGTTAAGTTGGGGCGTTGTTTCGTTTGCCGTCATATTGTTCAGAACATGGTTGTGCGTTATGGCGGTCTTAATACTCGTATCGGTAACGCCGCTTTCCGCTTTGACAAATGAACTGCGGCGCTTACGCCTTCCAAAAATTTTTATTGTCATGTTTGAGCTTACCTACCGCTACACCGGCGTATTGCTGAACGAGGCTTATTCCGCATGGCTTGCGTATTCATTAAGAAGCCCTAACACAAAAGGAATTAAAATGAGGGATATGGGCAGTTTTACCGGTATTCTGCTTATCCGCAGTTTTGACCGCGCCGAGCGGGTATACGACGCCATGAAATGCCGGGGATACGCGTCGGACTACGCCTTTCAAAACACTCCGCAAAATAAAAAGCCGTCCATTAATGATTTTATTTTCCTGTTTACAGTCTGTCTGTTATGCGCAACTTTCCGTCTTGTTGACGTAAATTCTTTTTTTGCCGTAATTTTGGGAAGGTTTGTACAATGCTAAAACTCCGCAATGTAACAGTCATATGCCCTGATAAGACAAAAGCCAAAGAATTAATGCAAGGCTGCGGACTTGAAACTATTTATGCTTCTTAATGGCGGAAACCGGCTCTGTTTTAATTCACGGTTAAATATTCGTTTACGACGCGCGTTATGCAGTCATTTAGATGTTCCTCGGTGAATGCGCCGGCTGTATGCCATAAATCACTTTCGTCTTTACCGCTATAATCGGTAAGAAAAATATAGGTTCCGCCTGTCATAATGGCTTCCTGCCTTAGCAAATACTCTGTAGCGATATTTATTCCATTGGAGGCGATTGGAATTATACGGATGCCTTTTTGGGCGGCGGTTTTTACCGCCTTGTAGTATGTGGATTGGCTTATTTGATCTGAATGAGGCGGCGCGTCGCAAACATGGAAAATAATCCGCGTTGCGTTATCGCTCCATTTTTTGTCAACCGCTTCCTTAAGCGCCCTGTCAGCGGCTTCGGGAAAATCGCCGCCGCCGCCTGTGGATTGCTTATCAATATTCCTCTGCTGTTGACTGACATCTTCGGTGAAATCAATATGTTGCGTAATGTCTTCATCATTTTCATTTTCTTTATTATTTTCGGTGAAACCAAAATATCGCGTAATGTATTCGTCGCCCGTATCGCGATAAAAAAGCAACGCCAAATTGACTTTATAACTAGGATTGCCGGTTTTAATTGAGTCTATAATATTTGAATATTCCGTTTTCAAATAACGCAGTTCATCGCCCATTGAACTTGTCGTATCAATAACAAACATTAAATCCAAAATTGAGATTTCCTGCGCGTTATCATCAAGCGTTATCTGAATAGTATCACCATTGTACGTTAAATCTTTTTCCTCACCGCCTACTTTAATGGTTATATTTTCTCTCGGTACATTTTTAGAAGGAAATAAATACGCGTTTCCTTTAACGTTGGTTTTGGCGGATAATAAAACTAATTTTTCGTCGGATTCGTCGGGATCGTAATGATAAAGCTCTACCAGAGCATCGTTCACGGGATTTCCGCCTGAAATTACATTAACAGTAACCATATAGCGGGTTTCAAAGCCAAAATACTTGATATAATCGGCATAACCGTTATTGGAAAAAAGATCTTTATAAAAATCGTAATATTTAATATCGCTCCATTCGCCGTAGTTAAGCGGCTGGTTGGGATCAGTCATTCCGCCTTCTCCACTGCCTGCTTTTTCACCGGCCGGCGGTATTACGGGAGAAGGCTTAGCGTCATTATTCCAATCATCAGGAAAGTCCCCTTTGATAAAAAAATCAGAATTGCAGGAAGCGATTAAAAAGACCAACATTGTGATAAAAAATAAAAATATTCTTTTCATAAGATAAATATATCACAATTTAAATAAAAATACTAGTAAAATTTTATCATTCCTTTGCGTGAAATCTTCTAGAATTAATTCCTGCCTAACAGAGAGGCGTATTCTTTTTCGTAACGCTTTAAAACAGGATGATCGGGAGATATGGCAAGACCTTGTTTTAGGTAGTAGACGGCTCTGCGTTCTTCTCTGCGGTCGTTATAAATCTGAAACATGGCGATAATGGCATCCAGATTTCTGGGGTCTTCAAAAAGACTGGAGCGCAAATCGCCAAGGGCGTTGTCCTGATTTGACTGCAAACGGCTTCGCAGATAATAGTAACGGCTCTTAATCTGACTTGTGCTTGCCGAATTAATACGGCTTTCCAGCAATCGCGCCGCTTCGTCCCTTCTGCCTGAATTAATTAAGGCGGAAATATAAATCGCGGCATACTCATGATTGGAATTATCGCGCTCGAACAATTCACGGGCGTAGGTAAGCGCCCTTGCGTTATTTCCCAGCCCGTGTTCCACATTAAACGCGTCCGTAAGGTCCTGAACCGTTCTGCGGACGGCAAGAACACGGTTCAAATATCCCTGCGCCTCCTGCCACTGTTCGCGCTGAATGGCATCCCTAAGGCTTAGGCTTAGCACTTCTATGGAAGAGCCGTTTATCCGCCTGAGGCGCTCAAGCATTTCCCTGCCCTCGCTTTGATCCGCCGGGCGCTGTGAGTCCATGAGCAAACCGGCGGCATAAATAAGGGTTTCCGTATCATCGGGAGAAGTACGCAAAATTGAGCGGAGGTAGTTCAACGCCGAATCGCGGTTGCGGTTTCCTTCAGCTTGTACTCTGGCTCGTAAAAAAAGATACGTTCTATTGTTTGGATTAATAGGGGCGTAATTGTCCAATGAAGCGTTTGACTGCGAATACTGCCCCTGTTCAAGAAGGATGGAGGCTTTAATCAACAGGATTTCTCCGTCTTTTGGATCCATTTGCAGAATCTCGTCTGCGGCGGGCAGCGCCCGAGAGAAGTCATGGTTTCTATAATAACAAATAACGCGTTCTCTTTTAATTTGAACGCTGTCTGGATAACGGATAATCAACTCAGATAAAATATCTATCGCTTCCTGCGGAAAACCGGCAATCCTTCTTGCGCGGGCGATGCCTATCCTTGCGGGGTAACATTCGTTGGAGATTTGGTACGCCTGTCTGAAAGAGCTTTCCGCCTGACTGTACCGTTGCGTTCGCTCATATATAAACCCTTGAAACAGAGGCGGCAGAACGGAATTGGGTTTTAGCGTTTGCGCCTTCTCAACATCCTTTAAAATATCCGCAAGAACGCCCGCTTCTGTTTGATCATTCACAGCTAAAAAGGGCAAAATATGCTCAAAAAAATCTGTCGAGGTTGATGCAGGCTGCACATAAACGCCTTTTTCAGCCTCCCTGATAATCTTGGTATAATTGGATGTTTGCGGAAGATCGATGACGGGAAGCCTTGTCGGTGAATCGGGATAAATCAGCTTGATCAATATTATATTAATGCCGGCCATTGTACGGCCAAATTCAGAGCCGCCTAATTCCCTACTGCGGATCAAGTCCAACGCTTGCAGCATGGATGACAATATTCCTGTTTCTGTCAAATTGCGTATTTCCTCCGAAAGACTGCCGGAAGGCTGTACGACGGTATCAGGTTGATGTTTTTTATTTTCCGTTTTTTGCTCGACAGATTGCGGCTTCCGGGGTTCTGATTTACATGAAAGAACGACAAGCGCGAAAAAAAATACTATAAAAATGCGATTCCAAATTTTTAAAACCACTATTAATTATCCAAAACAAAAAATTTCCCCACAGAAAAGGATATATCACATATACAAAATATTAACACAATGATAGTATTATTAACAATGGATATTAGAAAAATTTTAGATTTTTTCACGCGTTTCTCATTTATATTATCGGTTTTTATAACAATATCATGCAATTCACAGCCTTCCGGCATTAATTCGTATTACATTACAGGCTCAAATGAAGACAAGAAAAATATTACGGAACTTTTCAATTTATTAAAAACGGAAAAACCAGGCAGTGACGGCGAATTTGCGGTAACAAGGGAAATTGCCGCAAGTTTCGCGAGGTTAAAAGATTATGAAAGAGTTATCCATTTTTTAAGCGCAAAAACCATCAATAATCCGGCTGACCCTTACAACGGCTATTATTTCCTAATGGTCGCATACGCGTATATCCAGCGGGAATCGGAGCCGATAGCCGCCCTTTATTTTGATTTGATCTTAAAAAATTATCCCGACCTTATCATTAATGACGAATCTATCCACCTTGTTTGCCTGCGTCATCTTATCAATGAGACCGATAACCCGAAACATCAAGTTTGGTATTACAACGAGTTAATTTCCAGATTTGCCGATAAAATCGATCCGGGAACCACATATTTCATGCTTGGGCAGGCGTGCGAACGCGCCGGAGACTGGAACGGCGCAATTACCGCATATACAAATTATCTGCCGTACACGGGAACAATAATACCGGGTTTCCCACAGGCCGATCAATACGCGAAAAACCAGGTTGATTTTAGCAGATCACAGAAAGACTGGACATTTGAAAGCCTTAGCGCGCTAAGAAACGCGGTTGAAAATGCCCTGGATGACGGCAGCGCCTATACGCTTATGAAATATCAAACAAAGGTGAATTTTTTTGCCCGTTCATGGGAGCAGGTGGAAACCGACGATATTGGCTTAAACAGATTTAATCTTGCCCAATTTATGTCCGGCAACCATATTAAATATAACTCCACTTTGGACGCGTCATCAAATTCAAAAGAAGCGTTTTTAAGAACAAGCGGCTGGTCATTGTCGCTTAATACATGGTATCTGTACTTCAGAAAAATTTATTTCCCCCAAGACCCGGAAATTCACGGAAGATGGGAATGGGCTGGGATTTACTACGGAGAAAAATTTTGAGCATATTCAAGGTATTTCACCCGCAAGCGCGAAAACGCAGTGGGGGAAAATTCCTTATTTTTTTGTTCTGTACGGTAAATTTAGCATGGGCGCAGACGGAAGAAAGGCCTATGCGCGGCAAACTTCCCGATCCGACACTGCCGTTCCCCTCAGCCGCCTCCTCGTATGTTTTTACGCCCGCCGAAAACTCGCTAATTACGGACACCGCTCTTGAACAGCCCCTGACTCAGCGTTACATAGAGCAGTATTCAAGCCCGCACGGTATCAACACTCTCAACGCGGTTCTGGGCAGAGGGAGCCTATATCTGCCGTTTATCAAGGAAGAAGTCGCCCGGCGTAATATGCCGCCGGAACTGGCTTATCTCCCCGTTGTTGAATCCGGTTTCATAATAACGGCAAGAAGCAAATCGGGCGCGATGGGTCTTTGGCAATTTATGCTGAACAGCATCTCTCCGTACAAAATAAGGGTTACGGACTTTATTGATGAGCGGCGTGATTTTGAAAAATCAACAATAGCCGCCCTGCAAAAACTTGATGAAAATTACAGAACGCTGGGCAGTTGGGAACTCGCGCTTGCGGCATATAACAGCGGGCTTGGGGCAATTAACAAAGTTGTAAAAAAAACAGGCAGGCACGATTATTGGGAACTTATTAATAATGGCGATTTAAAAAAGGAAACCCTGCACTATGTGCCAAAATTAATCGCGGCAAACTATATTATTTCACAGCCAAGAAAATACGGCATAAATGTCTGGCATGAAAAAGTCGATTGGACGGCCATCACGCTTAAACGCCAAATTTCCATCGATATTCTCGCAAACGAAACAGGCGTTTCCAAAGAACTGTTGCGCAGTCTTAACGCGGAACTGCTTTACGGGATAAGCCCCGCAGAAAGCGATTACAGGTTAAAAGTCCCTACGGCTTATCTTGAAAAAATAACGGATGCTCTTGAAAGCGAAGATTTGCAACTGCTCCGTTACCATTACCATATAGTCCGCCAAGGGGACACAATATGGTCAATGTCAAGATATTACGGCACATCGGTCCATATTATAGAGCAGCACAACCCCGGTATTTCCAACCGTTTATTAAAAATCGGGGAAACAATCGTTATTCCGGCGTTTGGAAACACGCCCCCGCCAAAAAGTACGCCTGTAACAGTACCGTCCAATTTGCCGGGAACCCATGTGGTGCAAAAGGGCGAGACTTTCTGGTCTTTGAGCAGAAAATACGGAGTCGATCCGCAGGCGCTGGCGGAGGCAAACGGGCTAAAGTTAAATGATATTCTGCACGAAGGAAGAACCATTAGAGTGCCGATAATAGAATAGGTCGGGAACCCGGTTGGTTCCCGACCTATTCTTGCAGTTTTTCGTCTGACCACTTGAAAGTGGTCGGACTGCAAAACTGCCATTCTATAAGGAAGTTTTTCAGAAACTGAAGTTTCTGAAAAACATTAATAGTTATGAAAAAATTGATAATATTGACCTTGATTTTTTTCCCTGTTATTTGCGTGTTTGGACAGGCAAAAACAGGCATTTCCGGCGCTGTAGAGTGGGACACTTTACGGATTAACGCGGTTGTTTCCCTGAACCTCGCCGAAGCGGGGATAAAACTTCCTGCGGGGAGAACCGATGGGGAATCTCTTTTAAACTCAAGTTATTTAAGCCTGATACAACCGTGCCTTTTGGGTCTACAGGTTGATTCTTCCTCTACAATGGCTGACCTTGTGGACCGCGGGGAGTTAAACCTTGCGCAAATAGAGGCAATCGCCAACGGGGCAAATTTAGTCGCGCCTGCTCTTTCACGGGACATGAAAAATATTACCACGTCCGTAAAAATTCCCATCTCAAACATCAGCGCCTCACTTTTACGTCATAGCCGAACTTCCCCCGTTTTAAGAACATTAACCCCTATTTCTACGGCGCGGTACACGGGGATAATAATTATCGCCCTAGACGAACTCCCTGTTTTCGGGTTTAAAAAAACCGCCATGCCCGTCCCATGCCTGTTTCCAAAAATCTGGGACAGTGAAATGAACCTTATCTATGAACGCTATATGCTTGAACCTCAAGCGCAAGGCGCAGTTCAGTCACAGGGCGTTTCAATGGTACGGTATTCCACGGCGAAAAATATTTTTCAAAACAACCCTTCAGGTTTATCCGATGAGTTACGTGAAATTGTAGGGGACAGGCCCTTGCGCATATTCGCTCGCGGCGTATTCGGAATTAAGCCCACTGACCTTATAATCGAAAGAAGCGACGCGCTTGTAATTATTTCTTCCGAAGAAAACCGCAGTCTTTTGTCGCAGGGTAAAGTTGTTTTTATTCTTGACGAATCTGTTTTGAGTTATGAATTCGGCGAATAATAAATTTGCCTACTGTAGCGGCTATTGTCTGCTGCAAGATAATGCTCATCAATGTGGGCAGAACTGCCGCTTGGGGGAAAAATGTTACGGCGATTGTCATAACAGCGCTGTTATTTTTTAATCCGCCGGCGAT
The DNA here is from genome assembly GCF_054786115.1 of Treponema sp. R80B11-R83G3. Taxonomy (NCBI): domain Bacteria; kingdom Pseudomonadati; phylum Spirochaetota; class Spirochaetia; order Treponematales; family Treponemataceae; genus Treponema; species Treponema sp. R80B11-R83G3. The sequence goes on from NZ_BDHF01000068.1 coordinate 70,133, forward strand.
AACCAGAGCGGTACTTTTTTCATAATTACACCGCGCCGCGATACCGTTAAGCCTTGCGAGCAGAAACCCCGCTATTGTTAAAACAACGCACAACAGAGTAACGCCCCAAACAAGAGGATCGTTAAATCGTATAACATTGGCTATAGCCGCCGAATTAGCCGCGATAACAAGCATCAGGCAGCATTTGGCAAGCGGATCAAGATACGGGCATATTTTTTGCGGTATCGCGCCTTTGCTTGTTTCGTTTAACGCGACTCCTATTATCGTGGGAACCACAACCATAAAAATAAGCGAGATAGCGATACCGCTCATGTCCATCGCGATTTTTGCCCCTAAAAAAACTGAAAGAGTCACAGGAACTATAAGCGGGGCAAGCAAAGTGTCAAGGAGTATTAGGGAGAGTCCTAACGCTTTATCTCCGTTAAAAATCGCCGCCCAGATAAAGCCGGAAACGGCGGTGGGGCCGGTAAAAAGAAGGATAAAACCGGCTACCACGTCGGGATTATTGAAAAAAACTGAAGACGAAAAAAGAGCGGCTAACGGCATCAATATGTGGCTTGAAAAAAAGAAAATCAAAATAGGAGCGGGGCTTTTAACCGCGATTCCCAATTCAACGGCGGTCAGTTTTAGAGAGCCTGAAAAAGTCATAATGCTGAACAGTAAAATAACATGGGGACGAAGAGGCAAAAAAACATTCGGCAGAAATAAACCAAACGCTACGGACAGCGGAGTTATAACGGGAATAAAGCGGTCCATGGCGTTGTTTAGTTTAAAAAGGAATCCGTTAATTCCCTGTGAAGACGGCATAAAAAAATCCGCTAATTTTCCAGAATGGTAATTTCCACTCTTCTGTTTTTACGCATACCTTCTTCGGTTTTGTTATCCGCAATCGGCTTATCCGCGCCGTACCCGCGAATCACCATGCGGTCAGCGGTACGGACTTTATTCGCTAGAAAATAATCCGCAACCGCCCCTGCCCTATCCTGAGAAAGCTCAAGATGCTCCTCTCTTGTTCCTCTCGCTAAAGCTGTATGCCCGCTAATGACAATATCCCTGTCGGGATAGCGTTTTAAAATCGCGGCGATTCTGTCAAGTTTTTGCTGTTCGCCGGGAAGCATCTTAGCCGAATCGGCGTAAAACTGGATATTTTCAATGGTTAACGAAATACCGCCGTCAACGGCGCGAACGACAACATCTTGTATTTTAAGGCGGTCTATTTCTTTTTCAATTTCCTCTACAAGCTTTTCTTTGTTCATTTCCTCCGACTCGATAAACTCAGCCTGCGCCGTTCCGCGATATTCAATCTTTCTTTTATCTGACATTTCAAACGTTATGCGAAAACTTTCCTCATAAGCAATTTCCTGCCCAAGCGAATGATCCCAGTAAACAATTTGGTCAAAATCGCCCATTATGCGCACGGGATAAATACGTCCCCTAACGGCAGGCGGCCTTGAAGCTATTTTATAACTTATTGAAAAAGCCGGATAACTTTTCCCCTTCCATTCCCGCTGTCCGACATAGGCATAATTCGCGGTAAACGGTATTTTGTACGGCTCCTGTATTTCAAACGAGTCCCTAAAATCGTGTATCTCGTACCCTTCCGCTCTCCACTTGTCCATTACATTTAATTCTCTGTCAGGAAATACAGGCACGTTACGCACAACCGGCATATAATACTTTGGATCTATCGTAAGGTATCCAAGTTTATCCCGTTCAAAAACCGACTCATATTCCCTAGTCCATGCAAACCCCGACTCCGCCTGCGCCTTGCCGCCCGAACTGTAAACAAGCCTCTCCGAAGTTTGAAAAACCGCCTTATGCTCGCCCTTCCCTTCCTTTACTCCGGTTACTTCCACGGCGATACGGTTGAGTATTTCAGCGCGATGGCTTAAAATCCCGTTAATAAAAACAGCCTCATCAACAACGGAGAGTATTCTGTACCGCGCGCCCTGTATGTGTTTATATTCAAAAATTTCGCATTGTACGCTAAAAGGATTAAAAACACTTATTAGAAGAAACATAAAAACGGATATTAGTTTTATTTTTGCCATATATTAATTATACATCTTTTATTACAGTTTTTCTACTGAGGGGGAGTGGGAATTTTTTATTTGAAGATAATCGTAAGCTTTACGATTAGTTTACAAACAAAAGTAAAATTGAGTGCCACAATCTCTTAAATATGTTTCCCTTTTTCGCTTCAACGGCGGTTATTAACCGCACTCTGTTTAGTTCGCCTTCTTCGTCTGAGATTATGAAGTACCCAACATGAGAGCCGGCGGGGAGCGGGGCGGTTAGCTTTTTGTCGATTGCAACCGCGTATTGAAGATTATTTGCGCGGTTAATTGGAGAGGTAAAGTCCGCCGAGTTTGCAAGGGCGAGTTCCACCGTGTTCGCCTTGCCTTTCCATAATTTGGCGTTTCCTATTTTTATGTCTTTCAGGCGGACTGTTTTAAAATTTTCAAACGCCCATGTAAGAAGGCCTATTCCGTCTTTATCACGAATACCCATGCCGCCTCGATTGTTTGGAGCGCCAAGAATGACAAGTATGAAGCGCGTATTGTTTCTCTGCGCGGTAAGGGCGATATTGTAACCTGATTCTTCAATAAATCCCGTTTTAAAACCGTCAACGCCGGGAAAAACTTTTAACAGCGTATTGCGGTTTTCCTGCGTTATTGTGCGCGGATTACTCCGGTTTTTTTCCCGCACGTTATCCGCCATTGGATACGCAAATTCAGGGACGGAATGAAAATCAACAAGGCTTTGCGGATGCATTATCAGATACTGACGGCAAAAGGAGGCAAATTCGGCGGCGGTTGTCATATTGTCTTCAGAAATGCCTGACGATTCAACAAATCGCGTAACTTTTAACCCCATACGCCGCGCTTCGGTTGTCATTTTACCGGCAAATTCATTCACAGTTGGCGCAAGGCGCAATGCCGCCGCGATTGCCGCGTCGTTACCCGAAACAACCGCAAGACCGAGTAATATTTCCCGCAATGTAACAATTTGTCCCGGCTCCAAAAACATCAAACTTGAACGATATGGCTGGTTCTGCGCCCAACTTTCAACCGTTACGGGAATTATTTCATCATAAGAAGCCCTGCCCTCCTCTATCTCTTTCATAACAAGATGCATTGTCATTAATTTTGTAAGCGAAGCCGGAGGAATTTCTTCGTCAGGATTTTTTGAATAAACTATCGTACCCGTATGCGCGTCAATCAATACCGCCGCCCGCGAAATAATTTCCGGCGCGGTTTCAATTATAGGTATTAACGCCGGCTGCGCCTGATAAATTTGCGCCTCTAAATACAGAGGCAGACAGAAAACAAATAAAAAATTAAAAAGTATTCTTTTCACGCTATTCTCTCTAGTTACAATCTTACGCACCTGTTCGTGCGCACTGTCGGTCACCTAAAGGTAACCTTGCTTTTATTTCGGACAGCGGCATTTATTGGTGCTACGCTGTGCGGCATTTATGCTCTACACGGCTACGCCGTGCGTTTATTTAGCGGGTTCGTGGTAAAAAATTTCAAGATTAAAATTCTGCCTGACCTACGGCACGAGGATAGGGAATAACATCGCGGATATTCGCCATGCCTGAAACATACTGAATAAGGCGTTCAAAGCCAAGGCCAAAACCCGAATGAGGCACGGAACCGTAACGGCGAAGGTCAAGATACCAGTGATAATCTTCTTGTTTTAAACCAAGTTCGTCCATACGGCTGACAAGTTTTTCAAGATTGTCCTCTCGCTGGGAGCCGCCGATAATTTCACCTAATCGCGGGACAAGAACGTCCATGGCGCGCACCGTTTTGCCGTCTTCATTTAACTTCATATAAAAAGCTTTTATCTCTTTTGGATAATCAGTAACAATCACAGGACCGCAGGCGATTTTTTCAGTTAAGAACCTTTCATGCTCACTTTGCAAATCACAGCCCCAACTTGGCTTAAATTCAAAAAGATCATCTCTTGAGGCGGCCGCTTTTTCCAATTCCTTAACCGCGTCCGTATAGGTTATATGCGAAAATTTCGCGCCTGCGACCTGCCGCAGATTTTCGATTATTCCCTTTTCTATATGGGCGTCAAAAAAAGCAAGCTCATCGGAACATTCGTTCAGGGCGGCGTTAAAAACAAACTTTAAAAAATCTTCAGCTAACGCCATATCGTCTTTTAATTCCGCAAAAGCAATCTCCGGTTCCACCATCCAGAATTCGGCAAGGTGGCGGACGGTATTGGAATTTTCCGCGCGGAAAGTGGGGCCAAAAGTATAAATACGGGAGACGGCTGTAGCGTAGGTTTCCCCCTCAAGCTGGCCTGATACCGTTAAAAATGTTTTTTTTCCAAAAAAATCTTTAGAGTAATCTATCGTCCCAGCGCGTCCGTTATCCGCTTTTTCCGCCGATTGTTTTGCTATCGCTTCAAGATCAAGCGTCGTTACCTGAAACATCGCTCCCGCGCCTTCGCAATCTCCCGCCGTGATAATCGGCGTGTGCAGGTAATGAAAATCCCTCTCCTGAAAATACCTGTGAATTGCGAACGCCAACCGGCTTCTAAGACGCGCTACCGCTCCGAAGGTATTGGTACGCGGGCGAAGGTGCGCAATCTCGCGAAGAAATTCAAGCGAGTGCCGCTTTTTTTGAAGCGGATAAGCCTGAATGTTACCGGAAGTTTCAGCCGGAGCGTCCCCCAAAACACGCAAAGACACGGCGGCAATTTCCACTGCCTGCCCTGAAGCTGGAGAAGGTATTAACTTTCCGCTAATTTTAACGGAAGCGCCGGTAGAAAGAGAGGCAAGGGCGGCTTCCGTCTTCTCATCAATTCCCGCCCCCCTGTCAAACGTGCATTGAATACCCGCAAAGCAGGAACCGTCGTTCACTTCCACAAAGACAAGTGTCTTCATGTCCCTCTTAGTCCTGACCCACCCCGAAATCTCCATCTCCTGAGACTGCGGCGTCTGCGCAAGGATATATTTAATAAGTGTTGGCAGCATAAGGGTATTATATAGAGACTTGTAGATATTGACTAGTACTTTATGGGGAGTGAGGAGTGGGGAGCTTGGTTCGCAATCTTTGCGTGTTGATAACACGTTATGCTTTCTAACTTCACTTTCTGCTCACTCACTGCTTTGTTGTTTTACTCTCCGCCTCCCTACTCCCCACTCCCCACTCCCTAAAAAAACTATTGACAAAAATTGATATTTTACTAAAATGTCATTATTGAAAAAAAATAAAGCAGGACGCTTTCTGTCCGGTGTCCTAATATTTTTAAAAGGATGCCATTATGAATAAAGAAGAAATTTTAGAGTTAATTAAAACCGGTTCCATTGACATTTTAAAACTGAAACCTCTGCTCTCCGACATAAATACGGTTGATATTGCCGAGATTTTTGACGAGTTGGACAGGGAAAAAATAACTCATTTGTTCAGAATCCTGCCCAAAGCAATCGCGTCGGACGTATTTGCCTACATGGACAGCGACCATCAGCAGATTCTTGTCGAGGCCCTTACCGATGCGGAAATCGGCGAAATCATGAACAAACTTTTTGTGGACGACGCGGTAGACTTTATCGAGGAAATGCCCGCCAATGTCGTTAACCGCGTGCTAAAAAACGTACAACCAGAAAAACGTAAATTAATCAACCACATTTTACAATACCCCGATGATTCCGCCGGAAGCATTATGACCACGGAATATGTCGATCTTCGCGAAGACGCGACAGTGCGCGAGGCTTTTGACACTATTCGCAGCACCGGCCTTAATAAAGAAACAATTTACAACTGTTATGTGATACGAAGGGACCGCCTTCTTGTAGGCGCCATTTCCGCCAAAACGCTTATGCTTGCCAAACCGCAGGAGCGTATCGGCGATATAATGGACACCAATCTTGTTTTTGCTCATACAACCGATGATCAAGAAGCCATTGCTGAACAATTTAAAAAATACTCGCTTTTGGCGATGCCCGTGGTTGACAAGGAGCAGAGGCTGGTAGGTATTATAACGGTAGACGACATTGTAGACGTTATCGTAGAGGAAAGCACGGAAGACATCGAAAAGATGAACGCCCTTGCCCCGTCTGACGATCCGTATTTAAAAACCGGAGTTTTCCGCCTTGCGAGAAACCGCATTATCTGGCTTTTAGTGCTGATGCTTTCCGCGACCATAACCGGCATAATTATTTCCAATTTTGAAAACGGCCTCGCGGCTCTGCCAATCCTTGTCGCGTTTATTCCGATGCTCATGGATACGGGAGGCAACGCGGGTTCCCAGTCTTCAACTCTTATCATCCGAGGTATGGCGATAGGTGAAATCAGCCCCAGAGACATTATCCGCGTTATATGGAAGGAAGTGCGCGTAGGGTTGATATGCGGACTGGCCCTTGGGACTGTCAATTTTGTACGCATATATATAATGAACGGGCAAAATCTTATGTTATGCGTCACGGTTACCCTGTCCGTGTGCTGCACGATTCTTATAGCAAAAACCGTAGGATGCGTTCTGCCCTTAGTGGCAAAATGCTTAAAAATAGACCCTGCCGTCATGGCTGCCCCGCTGATTACCACTATTGTAGACGCAGTATCGCTTATAATTTACTTTTTATTCGCCAAAGCGATTCTTGGTTTGTAATTTGCTGACGGACGCCCATTGCCACCCCTTCGACCTTTCCCCCCTTTTCCCGCGAATGGAACAGGAACGCCGCCGTTTAGGAGTTTATGCGGCGGCAAGTTCTTACAACATGGAAGAATTTACGCATAACGAAGCAATAGCGCATAACGCCGCCGCAGAAAACGCCGCGCCGCTGTTACTCTGCTTCGGCGTTCACCCCCAACTGCCCGCCGTAAAGAAAAAAGAAGGCAATTCGTTTACGGAAACGGATTTAAGCGACAGCGTTACCGTTTTGCAAAATCTCGCGGCGGCGGGCAAAATAGCCGCGTTAGGCGAATTTGGTTTTGATCTTTACAACGCGGCATTTAGGGAAACTGAAAAGACGCAGGACGCTCTGTTTGCGGCGCATTTGGAAACTGCCATTAATTACAGTCTGCCCGTTGTTCTTCATTTGCGCCGCGCCATGCGCAAGATTTTTGCCGCCGCAAAAATTTTATCAAAGTGTAAAGCCGTTATCTTCCACTCATGGCCAGGCGCTCTTGAAGAAGCACGCTCACTTTTACGCCACGGTATTAACGCGTATTTTTCATTTGGGAATACAATTATGCTCAACCACAAACAGGCAATTCAATGCTGTTCTTCACTCCCGCTAGAAAGGCTTCTAACGGAAACCGACGCTCCCTTTCAACCGAGGAGGGGCGAAAAATATTCCGCATGGGCGGACTTGCCTTTGATACTAAAAACGGCTGCAAATCTTCGCTGTGAAGCGGGGAATAAAATTGATGAAAAAGATTTGGAAGCGCTAATTGAGATTAATTTTAGAAGAATTTTTTACAACTGACCACACTTTGGATTTTTTCGAGAAGAACAATAATTATCAATGAGCAATTAGCAATGAACAATGAGCGAAGTTAGCAAGCATAGCGGCTTGCCAAAAGACTGCGCCCGCAAACAACGAAATTGCTCATTGCTCATTTTTCATTGCTAATTGAAACAACACCTTCTTTGTGTCCTTCTATAAAAAGTCAACCCCCAAAATGATCCTTAGCCCGCTTTTTCATTTCTTTTTCTGGCAACGCCAGTTTTTTTGATAACTTCCTTTTCAACGCGGTTTACCGCCGCCGGTTTTGTCTTCTCCG
>NZ_BDHF01000069.1:0-6613 GCF_054786115.1 Treponema sp. R80B11-R83G3
AAGGCAAGCCGGAATAAAAGAGGAAAATTTGAAATGAAGAAGTATATTGCTTTGTTTGAATACGATGAAAATGGCGGGTATGGTATCGTTTTCCCTGATCTTCCCGGTCTTGCTTCTATGGGCGATGATTACGATGATGCCTATCGAATGGCGCATGAGGGTCTTGCTTTTCATTTAGAGGGTATGGCAGAGGATGGGTACCCAATACCAAAACCCCGTACTTTTGAGCAAATAAAAGCAGAATGGGGGGCTGTGGAGCAACAGGCGAACCGCCCTGAGATCAAGGGGGTCCACATTGCTGTAGGTTTAAGCTGGTATGACGCGCTGGTGTTATGCAACAAGCTGAGCATGGCTGAGGGGCTGACCCCCGCGTACCGTATTAAAAACAGCACCGATCCCGCGAAATGGGGAACAGTGCCGACAGAAAGAAACAGGACGTGGGACGCGGCAGTAATCGTTGCCGGTTCCACCGGCTACCGTTTGCCGACTGAAGCGCAGTGGGAATATGCGGCTAAGGGCGGGATTATGCAGGATGATTACACGTATGCGGGGAGCGATACTGTAGGAGATGTCGCGTGGTATAAAGATAACAGCGACAACAAGATTCACAATGAAGGGAGAAAACAGCCCAATAGTATTGGCTTATATGATATGAGCGGGAACGTGTGGGAGTGGTGCTGGGACTGGGGCGGACCCTACTCCAAGGAGGCGCAGACTGATCCGGTTGGCCCCAGTGCTGGCGACTATCGGATTAAGCGCGGCGGTCATTATAATGCTGATAAATCTTTCGCGCGTTCGGTGCATCGGGGCGCCATCGAACCGTACATTAGGGACAACTACACCGGTATCCGGCTGGTGCGTCCCTGAGGGGGAAGTATGGAAGATAGGGTACACTTTTTTGGAATGAAAAATGGATGAAAACAACCAAACAGAGAAAAAGGTAGCCCAAGACATTTTCAACAAGGAGACGGGCAAATTGATGTTTTCCACGTTTCCGGACGCTTTACGTGTTGACATTCAGTACAAATTGGCAAGAGACACGACGGATACGACTGCGGAATTTACGTTGGAGGGCATAGTCAACTTCGGAGGCAATACCCGAACCTACGCAATGCCGGACGATGGATACATTTTGGAAAAACTGAAAAATCTGCCGCCTGCGGAAAGGCGGCTGGTGTTTGAATATCAAATAGTTATGACGCCGGACGGTAAGGCTGGGTACGGCGAATGGGCGCTGGACGACGGCAAGGTACGGCTTTTTCGTAATCATCCCGGTGTGGAACAAATCTTTTCTGAAATTAGTATGCTGGAAGCCGCCAAGTGAGCGCAATAGTAGCAGGTAACAGTCTAAATAATAGTATACTATACAATAATCGGATAGAATTAATTCCCATTAACGCCGTTCCCCTGAATTTTCCAAAATCTTGATAATATCGGGATAACCCTTGCTTTTAGCGTGCGCCAACGGGAGGACGCCGTCTTTATCCGGCAAATTAACATCCGCGCCGGAATCAACCAATAAACACACAACTTCAGTATGCCGCTTTCCTCCGTCGCCCAATATGATCGCCTCAAGCAACGCGGTCCACCCAATCTTGTTAATATGATTGACACGGATATCTGTTTTTAAAAGTTCTCTGATTATTTCAACATGACCCCGGTCGGCGGCGCGGATAAGCCCTGTCCCGTTGTAACTGTCCGTACAGTGCACATCCGCTCCTGCGTCAATCAGCAAATCTACAATTTCAAGATTGTTCCTATAAGTGGCAGCCACAAGAGCGCACCTGCCCTCCCTGTCTTGCGCGTGGATATAAACACCCTTCTTAAGCAATGATTTTACGGCTTCAATATCGCCTTTGTCCGAGGCGGCTATAAGCTGTAAACCGTCTTTTCTTGCTTGCTCTGAATAAATTGATTCTGCTGTCATATATGCCTCCTTTAGATTTTATCAATATTTAGTAAGGAAAAGTATAGCGGTTGGCGAGAAAAACAAAAATCTTTAATAATGATTAATAATTTTAGAAGCAGCTTCATTAATCTTGCTGATAATTTCCTGCTTTTGTAACGGCGTTAAAATTCTAATGTCCGTTGAAGCGTTATTTTGAAATAAACAATACGATTCAACTTCTAACGCTGACGCTATTTTTTCGATCATGTCGGGGGATGGGAATTTTTTTCCCACTTCTATTTCTGCTATATAGGCTTGGGAAGAATCGCATATTTCAGCAAGCTTCGCCTGTGAAATTTTGAGGGTTTTTCGGAAATCCTTTAAATTTGCGATAAAAAGCTCTTGAAAAGTCATCAATTAACCCACTTTTTGCTATTTTTCATCAATTTATATGCTAATTGGTAATAAATTCCTTTACAACTCACGTAGAGCACGTTATAATAATTACCATATAGCAAGTTAAACGAGGTATAGATTTTTATAAATTAACGGGTTTTAAATAGGAAATTTGTTTTTTACATGGAAGAAATTTATGAAAAAGAACAAATGGTTTATTTTGGCAGCCTTGATAGGCTTGGTGCTGTCGGCAAGATTTGCACTTGTTTGTTGTGATGAGTTATTTCGTGGAGGATGTCGTAGTAGCGATTTTTGAGGTTGTTTTTAGAAGTAACAGCAACGTGCCTGATACCCCTATATATAACCAATCCAACACATTGCTTTTTTCATTTCGTGTACAAGCGGACAGCGTTGTATTCCAGCGGAATACAGTCTGTCTTTTGTATAACTTTGCCGTTGGCAAAGTTTCCGCCCATAAAGGCGGTTCGCAATGAGCATTGCTCATTGCGCAATCTGCGTGATTACCCGTCTATAAAAGACGGAATCACACAAGGAGTGACTATGAAAAAAATAGTTAAACTTTTCGTAGCTATGCGAAGCATAGCAATTATCGCCTTTGTAGCGGTAATCGGGTTTTCAATGATCGCCTGCGATGACAGCGATAAAGGAAAAGATGAACAACAACAGCAGGAGACAGACTCTTTTGCAGGAGCATGGATTTCGAGCAACCAACAAAGAATTGAGGCATCATGGGGAAACTGGAAATATCAGGAATCTGTTATGAGTGTTCATTTTAGCTGTATTCGTGGTACTTATACGGTATCAGGAAATAATGTATCCCTTGTCATAACTGAAGTTAATACAAGTTTTATGTCATGGGATCAACAAACCGTTTATCCAGGAGATACATGGACAGCTTATGCTAATCTGTCAAGTGAAATGAAAAGTGAGATTCCGCAGACTTTACAAATAACCATAACGAATAATCGGTTTACCTATATGGGAGATACCTTTTCAAATGGTTTGTAATTTTTAAAATTTAGGGTGGCCCTTCTATTTTATGGGGACTGCACTAACTTTGGTACACGCCAAGTGCTTGTTACCCGAATTGCGTAGTGCCGTCAAGAAATTGGCGGCACTATCTTTAGTACACGCCGAGTGCCAGACACCTATAGCTATTTGTTAATTTCATCGGCTTTTTCTTTGGATGACGGTAGCTAAGAAGCCGATGGTAGTCTTCGGCAGGGTCAACAGGAATGTATTTCACACAAAAAGGTTATGGGTTCGTTTCGGCGGTTTTTTCTTATTACAGGCTTTTATTAACATTATGTTTTGAATTGATATATTCCTTTAATTCATCAATTTTATCCAATTCTTTTAATAACGCCTGAATCGAATCCTTTGATATTTTCCACGTTCTTTCAGCCAGTATTTCCCCATAATCATGCGCTAATTTATTCCGTAAACCAATGATGTTTTTCCACGGAATATTTTTAAGGTTATTTTGGACATCAATACTTATTTTATTTGCGGCTTGACCTATAACTTCCAACTGCCTTTCTACCGCCAATCTTCGCATTTTGTCTTTCTCAAATTGATGATATTCTATTGAATTTGTAAATTCATTTATATCAAAAATACAATCTATAATATCAATAAAATACGATAAATCATTTTCACTAAGCGGCATATATTATTTCCCGTGTTGATAATATTCTGTTTTTCCTAATGGGATTTTTAAGGGCTTCTTTTTCCACAATATCAACATCTCTTTTCAATAACTTTGAAAACTCGTTTTCCAAATCCATTAAGTCAAACAATGAAATTTCCGCATTATTGCCAAAGGAAACAAGAATATCCACATCGCTATTTTGATTAAAATCATCTCGAATAGACGAGCCGAATATCGACAATTCATTTATATGATATTTTTTACACAAAGGAATAATATCCTTATAATCAAGAGAAATACCATTTTTCCGCAGTTTCTCAATCGTTTCCATAAAATTTATTATATGTTATTCCCAAGAATTATGCAAAGTTCAATAACTCTCCCCTCTTTGTGATTTTTGTCCCTTTGCGCTCTTTGTGAGAACTCTTAACTCTATACCCCCGTTTGATCAAAATCTTCAAAAATAGTATAATACCAGCAGTATTTACTCATTTAAGGATAAAAAAGTGGCAAAGATCGATACAACCGGAGAATTACCAATAAACGAGCCTACAGGCAAGGTAATTCCCATAGCGATAGAAGACGAAGTAAAAACAGATTATCTCAATTATGCAATGTCGGTCATTGTCAGCAGAGCCCTACCTGATGTCCGGGACGGGCTTAAACCCGTCCACAGAAGACTGCTTTACGCTATGGATACCCTCGGTTTGCGCCCGGGCGGAGGCACAAAAAAGAGCGCCCTCATCGTTGGCGAGACAATGGGTAAATACCACCCCCACGGCGACTTGTCACTGTACGATGCCCTTGTCCGCATGGCGCAGGATTTTTCACTTCGCTACCCGTTGATAAAAGGGCAGGGTAACTTTGGCTCAATAGACAACGACCCTCCTGCGGCCATGCGCTACACTGAGGCGAAAATCTCAAAAATTGGCGATGAGATGTTGCAGGACTTGCAAAAAGAAACGGTCAATTTTATCCCTAACTACGATGAATCTTTTATGGAGCCGTCCGTACTACCTTCGGCAATTCCCAATCTGCTGATTAACGGCTCCAGCGGAATTGCCGTCGGTATGGCTACAAATATGGCGCCCCACAACCTTGGCGAAATTTGCGACGCAATTTGCGCCCTTATCGATAACCCCGACGCTAATAACGAAGACCTTATGCGCTTTGTCCAGGGCCCCGATTTCCCCACAGGAGGGACAATTTTTGGCAGACAGGGAATTAAAGAGGCTTATAAAACAGGGCGCGGAAAACTCCTTGTCCGGGGCAAGTTCAGTGTCGAAACTACCAAACAGGGTAAGGAAAAAATCATTTTTACGGAAATTCCCGTCAATTCATCGCTCTTTGACAGTTTCATGCCGGTAACTCCACGCGAAGAACGACCCATTGCGCGTATATGCTCCTCGTGGGTACGCAGCGCCTGACCTCGGCGGGAAATTAGTACTACTTCATCGTTGCCCTTTGTCAACAACGCGCTGACCAATTTATCGCCTTCGTCAAGATTTATCGCAACAATGCCGCGAGTTTTTGCGTTGGCAAATTCGCTCGTTTTTACTTTTTTGACAACGCCGCAAGCGGTTCCCATAAACAGATATTCGCTGTCGCTAAAGTCCTTAAGCGATACAATCGCTGTTATATCCTCGTTTGGAGAAACCGTAAGCAAACTCTTGATATGAGAGCCTTTACTGATTTTGCTCCCTTCCGGCAATTCGTGGACTTTCATCCAATACGCCTTGCCCGCGCTTGTGATAAACATTATATACTCGTGTGTTGATGCGACAAATAGTTGCTGAACAAAATCATCCTCAACTAGTTTTGCGCTCTGCGTTCCCTTGCCCCCGCGACCTTGATTTTTGTAAGCGGAAACAGGAACACGTTTTACATAGCCCAAATTCGATATGAGAATCATCATTTCTTCTTTTTTAATCAGGTCTTTAATATTGATATTTTCAACTTCTCCGGCGTCTATTTCTGTGCGGCGTTTGTCGCCATATTTTTCCGCAACTTCCCTTGTCTCGTCTTTTATTACTCCACGCAGTTTTTTCTCGTCAGCTAAGAGGGATTTATAGTAAGCGATGCGGGTTTTCAGTTCAGCGAGTTCTTGTTCAATTTTTTCAACTTCAAGGCTTGTTAGGCGGCCAAGACGCATTTCTACAATCGCTTCGGATTGGGCTTCGGAGAGTAAAAAGCGTTCTTGCAATTTGAGGCGGGCAGTCGCCACATCGCGGCTGGCTTTGATTACGGCGATAACTTCGTCAATGTTTGCAAGAGCGATTAAAAGCCCTTCCAGGATATGGGCGCGTTCCTCTGCTTTGCGTAAATCATAACGGGTACGGCGGGTTACCACATCGACTCGATGTTCTACAAAGTAATGAACCAATTCTCTCAATGTGAGTAACTGCGGTTTGCCCCCTACAAGTGCCAAATTGATGATACCGAAGCTTGTTTGAAGCTGTGTGTTCGAGAAAAGCTGATTTAGAATGACTTTGACAATCGCGCCTTTTTTTAATTCGATAACAATGCGGATACCGTCACGGTCGGATTCGTCATTTGCGTTGGAAATGCCATCAATTACTTTATCGCGCATAAGTTGACCGATTTTTTCCAGTAAGAGGGCTTTATTTACGTTGTAGGGAATTTCCGTAAAAATGATT
>NZ_BDHF01000070.1:0-6607 GCF_054786115.1 Treponema sp. R80B11-R83G3
GTACTGTAATTCCTATCCCCGCGTCCGCAAGCAATGATCCCCGCGTCCTTGTTACGTCGTCAAAAACCTCGCTGCCCCATCCCCTGTACGCCGAGATCAACCCTAATCCCGCTTGGGCAAAAATGTCCACTTTTTTATTTTCATTCTTACCAAGCCGTAAAAAGTTCCAGCGCATATAAACTTGGCCTTCAAATGTAAGAATATCGCTTTTATCCTTTCCTTCTTCGGCGCTGTAATTTATGCCGACTCTAGCGCCAACCATTAACGGCGGTGAAAGCCAGAGTTTTGGGTCAATAACTAATTGAAAAGAGAATCCATCTACAAGGATACCGCTCATTCCAAGTCCCGCGTCTAACGCCCAAAAATCCCCTGCGGGAAATTCCGTTTGAGCGTATAGTTTATTTAACGATATTAAGAAAATCACTTGAAGTAAAAAAATTTTAATTATTTTGATTGTATTCTCTTTTGGCAGTCTCATTCCTCTCCTCTTATGTATCATTATAACATAAAAACGAAATTCGTCAAATATACTTTTGTAATTAGTAATATTCTTACTAATTAACACTTGAGATTTGTTAATTTATTCATAAAAATCAAGTGAAGACAATACATCCTCACTTGTAATTTGAGATTATTTTTTTTGATTAGATACTACCGCTTTAGTACGGAAACAACCCTTTCCAAAACCTTTTTTCTGTCCAAGGGTTTTACGATGTAGCTCTTTGCTCCCATTAAGAGGCACTTCTTTACTACATCTTCTTTACCCAACGCGCTTACCATCATTACATTGGCATTCTTGTCAAATTCGAGAATTTTTTCCAATGCGGAAACGCCATCCATAACCGGCATGGTAATATCCATGGTAACCAAATCAATGTTTGGATGTAAAGCTTTATATTTTTCTACACCTTGTGCTCCATCGGCGGCTGTGTCCGCTACATCAAAACCTTCTGATGTGAAAATCTGACCTAACTGTTTCGCAATAAACATTGAGTCGTCAACAACCAGCACGCGGTAAGGCACACCTTCCGGCTTTATTCCTTCAGCGGTTTTTTCATTGATATTAGGCATATCAGTCTTTGCTATCATCCTGTACGCTCCTCTTGTTTAAAATAATATGATATATTTTAAAAATAGTCAAGCATTGAAAGCATTAATTATTCATCTTTAATGAAAAACTTTCAATAAAGCTAGTTTAACGATAAATTTGGAGAATGTCAATGGGCGTGCCATTTTACCTTGCACCTATGGCTGAAATAAGCCACAGAGCATTTAGGGAATTAATTGAAGATTTTGGCGGTTGTGACGCTTATTATTCCGAAATGATAAGTGCTGGCGCTCTTTTTGCAGGCGGTCCATACGAAAAATGGTACATTGATGCCGCTCCAAAACCGGAAAAGGTCGTTTTTCAAGTTGTTGGCTCAGATATTGGGCAGATTTCCAATGCCGTAACCCTCCTAGACAAGTTGGATTGCGCCGGAATCGACATAAATATGGGCTGTAGTGCCCCTTTAATACGAAAAACAGGTGCCGGAGCCGCATGGATGGCCTCGATTGACCATGCCGGAGAGCTAATTTCCCATATTAGACCGCTTATTAAGCACCGCCTAAGCGTAAAATTACGCGTAGGTTACAAGGATGATTTTGACTATTTAGTACGCTTCTGCAGTCGTCTTGAGGCGGAAGGGGTAGAGCTTATTACCCTCCACCCCCGGCTGGTTACGGAAAAGTTCAAACGCCTTGCCCGTTGGGAGTATGTTGGGCGGCTAAAGCGGGAGTTGAAAATCCCGGTAGCCGGAAACGGGGATATATCCACCCCCAACGATCTTGTCCGCCGAGCTGACGGCTCATGCGACGCGGTAATGGTTGGGCGGGCGGCGGCACGTCAGCCGTGGATTTTTGCCAAGGCGCGAAAGATTGAAGGCGCGAGTTCTGTCGCCAAAGGAACTCTGTCCCCGGATTTGGCTTCTGTCTCTGGAGAAGCTCTGTCCCCAAATTTGAGCTCTGTTCCAAATATCGAAGAAATAGGACTTCGTTTTTTAGAACTTTTAACCAAGTACCAGCCCCCCGATTTTCATCTTTCCAGAGCCATGCGCTTTTTTGGTTTTTTCTGCGACAATTTAAAATGGGGAAATTATTTGAAAACGCAATTAAACAGGGAAAAAACTTTGTCCGGCATTGAGTTGGTTTGGAAGGGGTATTTTAAGATGAATGAAGAATAATGGGGAGTAAGTCATTCGTGTACTCCTATAATGCGTAAACCTCATCATAAATTGCTTTTTCTACAAAAGTGTTTAATGATATGCCTTTTTTACCTGCAATAACCGCCGCAGCCTTATGAAGTTCAGGTGAAATGCGGATATTAAAAGAACCTTTATAAGATTTTTGCGGTTCTTTTCCAGCTTCTTTACACAAAACAAGATAATCTTCAACCGCTTCGGTAAAGGCTTTTTTTAGATTACTTACGCTTTTACCTTCAAAAGTTACGAGGTCGGCAGTCCCAATAATTTTACCGAAGAAACATTCGTCAGATGCCGAATATTCAACACTGCCGTAAAAATCCTTGTATTTGAGCATATTGTCAGTCATTCAGATACCCTCCTTGTTTTAATTCGTTAATGATGAATTTAACAAGATATTGTTTTAAAACAGGCGATGGATGCGGTTTATGAAGCCGGATGATTTGACCTGTTTTAGAATTTATGAAACGAACGGCTGATCCGCTTGTACCTCCGGCATTTGACAGCTGGAACCCAAAACCGCCCAGTAGCGTTTCAAGCTCTCCAAAAGTAAAGTCATTTGGACTGCCTAACAGGCGTTTTAACAACTTTTTTGATCTTGCCATAATCCGTTTCTAATTTATAATATACGCAAAAAATGAAAGTTTTGCAACTATTATTTAGTTACAAGCAATCTAATACGCCAAAGAATGAATTAGTTCTTTCTGCTTGCGCCTATCCCTGTCTCCTTTTGCGACATAAATCGGCTTCATTGTCCGTGGATCGAGGCCTGTGTGGTACATTACTGTGGACATGGTTCCCGGTGTGGGATAAAAGTCTTGCGTTTGTTCGGGAGCAAAGCGAGTTTTTTTCAAGTACTGGGAAAGTTCTTCCGCTTCTTTCATGCCCGCGCATGGGTGGGACGTTATGAAATAAGGCAGCAGGTACTGTTTTAGACGGAGCCGCTTGTTTATAGCGGTAAAATCTTTTCTAAATTCTTCATAACTTGAGTGGGGGCATTTGCCCATCGCTTCCAGCACATTTGCGCAGATATGCTCAGGGGCGACTTTTAACTGGCCGCTTACATGGAATTGGCACAAGGTTTCTAAAAACTCTTTTCCGTGTTTTTTATCATTTTGAATAAAATCGAAGCGCAATCCTGAACGGATAAAAACTTTTTTAATACCAGAAATTTCGCGCAAAGCTTTTAGTGTTTTTAAATACTGACTGTGATCCGCTTTTAAGTTAGGACAGGGGTATGGATACAGACATTCCCTGTTTGCGCAAAAACTGCCGCGCTCCTGCTTTTCGCAAATGGGTCTGAAAAAGTTTGCGGTAGGGCCGCCGACATCGTGAATGTATCCTTTAAAGTCGGGACGCGCGGCAAGAGTACGCGCTTCACGGAGCAGACTTTCTTTGCTGCGCCCGACAACAGCCCGCCCCTGGTGACTGGTAATCGCGCAAAAAGAACATCCGCCAAAACAACCCCGGCTTGAAACCAACGAAAAGGAAACTTCTTTAAGCGCGTCAATGCCGCCTTGCGCGTCATACATTGGGTGGGCTTTTCGCGTAAAGGGAAGTTCGTATAAAGCATCCAGTTCTTTGGTTGAAAGGGGCAGAGCGGGGGGATTTTGGATAACCCAGCGATGCCCATCGTTTTCTTCCGCCAACGGTTTCGCGGTTAAAGGATCGGCGTTTTGTTTCTGTATCATAAAATGCTCGGCGTAAGCGCGTAACGAAGTCTCGTCTTTTTCTTTTACTGCTTCATATTTAGGCAGAAAGCACACGTCTTTCCATTGATCGATAGCGGCTCTTCCATGAACGCGGACGCAAGTTCCCCTCTCATCACTTATACTGCCGATTGCTTCACCTTTCGCTAACCGGCGCGCTATATTCAACAGCGGTTTTTCTCCCATTCCAAAGACAAGAATATCCGCTTTTGAATCAAGCAAGATTGACCGGCGCACGGTGTCAGACCAGTAATCATAATGGGCAAATCGGCGGAGGCTTGCCTCAATCCCTCCTATAATTACCGGCGCATCCTTGTACGCGCGCCTGATTCCCTCGACATAAACCAAAGTGGCGCGGTCGGGACGCAGGCCGTTTTTCCCGGTCGGAGAATACGCGTCATCGGAGCGTTTGCGTTTTGCGGCGGTGTAATGGGCAACCATGGAATCCATGTTGCCCGCGCCGACTAAAAAAGCGAGGCGCGGTCTTCCCAATACGGTATATGATGAGGGGTCTTTCCAGTTAGGCTGAGGAATTATTCCGGCGCGAAAACCTGCCGCTTCCAACAGGCGGCACAAAAGCGCCGCCGCGAAAGAAGGGTGGTCCACATAGGCATCGCCTGAAACAAAGATGAAGTCGCACTCTTTCCAACCGCGCTCGTCCATGTCGCGGCGGCAAACGGGCAACAAGTTGCCTAGCAACGAGTTGTTTTGCGACGAATTGCCTTGAGTGGAATCGTGCGGTTTAGACCCCGACGACGGCTTTGACCTGGGGTATTTCCTTTTTGAGGTAATTTTCGATTCCCATTTTAAGGGTCATCTGAGACATCGGACAGTGACCGCAAGCCCCTGTAAGTTTTACCGAGACTGTGCCTTCATTGTCTACAGAGACAAATTCAACGTCTCCACCGTCAGCCTGTAAAGATGGCCGTACATTTTCCAACGCGGCTCTTACTTGTTCTTCCATATATACTCCTTCGTGATTCACGCTCCGGTTCGAATCCCTCCCACTGCCAATTAGGAGTTTTACGAAGTAAAACTCCTAAGCTAAAAAATCCGTAGGATTTTTTAGCAACGGAGAGAGAGGGATTTGAACCCTCGGTACCCTTCCGGGTACATACGACTTCCAATCGTACACCTTCGGCCGCTCGGTCATCTCTCCAAAATACCGGACGGAGAGAGAGGGATTCGAACCCTCGGTGTCCTTACGAACACAACGGTTTTCGAGACCGCCCGATTCAACCGCTCTCGCATCTCTCCGGTTGGGAACTGCGTGTACTGCGATGTTGATTCGCGGTTCGACAGATGTTCCCGATAGAGCTTATTTACTGTAACTAGGGAAGGGGTTTGTGTCAAGGGGAAGGTATTTTATGAAGATATGTTTAGTTTGCTATATCCGCCTTTGTAATACTCAATTTCCCATCCGCTTTGCGGGTGGCAATCTTTCTGAAATAATCCGCGTATTGTCTGTCCATTACGGCTATGTGCGTTAAAACCCAGTCTTTAAGAAAATAGGCGAATTTTTCAAGAACTAATCGCTTTCCTGATTCAAAGTCTTTTACGCTCTTAACAACCGTCAGCGTAAATTCATCGTGAACCTTTTTATGTCCCGCATAACCGGGGAATTTAGTTCCGATCATTAATTTTTCTTCCGCTTTAAAATGTTCTTTTATATACTGAACCGCCTGTTGAATAACTAACGCAAAATATGTCCGTTCTTCATTCTCGTTTCCGCTGGCATGATTGAATAAATCGTTTACGAAATCTATAAGGCCTTTGTGCTGGTCGTCAATTAATTTTACCCCCATTGAATATGTGTTAGACCATGCAACATGATTTTTGGACTGTGGAAGTACAGTCGATGATTTAGCATCCATTTTATGCCTCCTGATAATGTCATAAGCAGATCAATTTATTATTGACGTATTTGCTATTTTTTCATTATATATCTATACCATATAATAAATAAAGAAAAAGTTTATTAAAAGGCATGGTATCTTTTTTTGGAAAAAGTTTTATTATTATGATATTGACTGTTTCAAATATTTTGATAGCCGACCGCTTGCTATGTATCTACATTTTGTATATACTATAATATCCAACATTAAAACGTCGGATATTATCACAATAACCGCCATTGTAGTGAGGTGTTCTATGTTACGGACAAAAGCGACTGTTTCTATGTGGGGAAATAGCCAAGCGTTGCGGATTCCTGTTGAAATGACCCGCCGATTGGGAATTTCAGCAAATGATGAAGTTGTTTTGGAAGTTAGGGAAAATGTATTGACTGTTTCCAAACCGGAAACGCCTAGAGAGGGAACTATCGAATATCTTTTCAAAGACTATTCCGGGGAATCTTTCAGGACAGAACTTACGAATCCGGTTGAACCGATTGGAAATGAAAAATGGTAAACAGTGTTCCGATGCAAGGCGACATTATAAAAATTAACCTTGATCCAAAACAGGGGCATGAACAAAAAGGTTATCGGCCTTATATTTGTTTAAGTCATCATCTTGTAAGTGATTATGCCAATATTGCCGTGTTCGCGCCAATTTCAAACACGTCTCGGCAGTATCCCCTGTATGTTCCTTTAATGAAAACAAAATCAACCGGGGCTATTTTACTTGATCAATTAGTCACAATTGATTATAACGGAACCG
>NZ_BDHF01000071.1:0-6662 GCF_054786115.1 Treponema sp. R80B11-R83G3
ATGCTAATGTGGCTTGGATTTGGATATGATGATATTAATGATAGTATAAAAAAAGCCATTGATGATGATTTTTTGATTGATGCAGGCGAGGGTATTGAAGTCAATAGTGAAGACCCAAAAATATCACGTTCAATTAAAAAATTAGACGTTTTGCAGAAATTTGTAAAGGAAATGGAGGAAGATGAAAAATTTACAGAATATTATCTTGGTAAATATGACCATAGATTGAATTTTTTATCAAAAAGATTCTGGGAAACGGCAGGCTTTATATGAAATTGCTAAGTATATATAAAACTAAATCCTAACCATGTGAACTATGATTATCTTAATAAACAATAGGGTAATATTGTTATACCACGTCTCCGCGAGAATCTTCTCCAATAGATCCCCCAAAAAAACACCCCTCGCAAAGGCGTAAAAAAAGTGACCGTCACCGCGTTCTCTACTGGCGTGACTATAATTCAACTCCCTGTTTGATAAGACCCTACTGAATGACGAGTTTGTCGCCATTCAGTACCACCGATTTTGTGGTATCGTCCGGCACAAAATAACTTTTAATCGCGTCAGTAGCTCCGCTGTTCACTATTACGCCAAAACCGCTTCTTTGACAAGGGTTTTAGGGTGCGATGCTTTGTACTCTGCGATTTCCCTGCGGACTTCTTCACGTTCTTCTTCAGTCCATTTTTTGGGAACGACCTGAAAATCATCGCTTTCAAAAGCGGCCAGCAACCAATTTAATTTTTCATCAGTGTCAATTGCTATCATCATTCTTCCTCCGTTTCAGGAAAATATTTCTCCAGTAAGACTTGCGCATCTTTTTCAAAAATAGCCATTCTTCTATCACTTATCAGTACTGCACCTAATGTTTTTTTATAGTGTTCAATAAGGGCGGTTTTCGGGTCGAAAGCGACAATTCCGTCAAAACCGTATTCTTTCGATAATTTGCATCCATAAGCGGTTAAATTACCGCAAACCCCAAGATATTTCTTGCCATTCCCTCTGTTAAACGATGCGCTTTCTATTAACGGCATAAGCACAAAACCTATATCTTTTGAAAGTGAAATTAAGCCGTGTATAATTTGCGGTTCTTTTTCGGTAACAAGTTTATATACCTGTCGATCAGGATAGGAAAATTCCAGTTTCCAATCAAAAAGCCAACCGTTTTTTTTGGTAATTTCTTTCAAATCGGCTTTTGTAACTGGCAAGACAAGTGTGTCCAATGTTTCGCCTGTCTCGGCATTTTCGATTGATTCGGTGATTTTGTCTATTTCAAAATCAACTTCCATTTTTAGAGTATATCACGTTTCACTTTATTACGCAACGAGACTACCTAAATTCGGATAACAGCTACCCTTGCGCTATCTTAAGAAATTCAGGTGTCTTCTACGCAGCGTGTCCTAAATTATATCCCGAAGACTTCTCACAAAGAGCACGAAGGTACAAAGAACACAAAGATGGGAATAAGGGGGGCGTAGGCAGGGAGCGACAGCCAACGGTCCTGCCCCCTGTTTGTCAAGTCATAAAATTACTCATTCTTCTCTTCCTTTTTTCTCTCTTCTTTTTTCCCTTTTCTTTTGTTATTCATTCCCGTCCCAGTACGCCATTTTCCCATTATCTCCCACGGCAACAAACTTCTCATTTCCGGCTGTACCGCCCCAGGCGATACCGTAGATGTAAACATTGAAGGTTGTGTCGAATGTGTTGGTGTCCGATACGGCTGTCCATGTTACGCCGTCTGCCGAATACGCCGCTCTGCTGTTTTCTCCCACGGCGACAAACTTCTGGTTTCCAGCAGGACCGCCCCAAGCGATGCCGTTGATGTTGGTTGAGTAGTAGTTGATCATGTTTGAGAATGTGGTGTCCGATACGGCAGTCCAGTTTACGCCGTCAGCCGAATACACCGCTTTGTCTCCTCCCACGGCGACAAACTTTCCGTTGCCCCAGGCGATGCCGCTGATGCCGTCGTTGTTGCCTAATATGCTGCCAGCTACGCCTGTCCATGTTACGCCGTCAGCCGAATACGCCACTCTCGACCACCCCACGGCGACAAAATTTCCGTTGCCCCAGGCAATGCCGTTGATTGTGCTATTGCTAAATCCGAGATTATTCGTGTTTATATTCCATGTTACGCCGTCAGTCGAATACGCCATTCTGCCTTCTTCTCCCACGGCGACAAATTTCTCATTTCCGGCAGGACCGCCCCAGGCCATGTCGTAGACGGATGCAGGAGTAGAACCAAGAGAGGTGGTGTATGTACCTAAAATGCTGCTCGGACCGGCTGTCCATGTTACGCCGTCAGCCGAATACGCCGTTTTGCCGCCGCCTCCCACGGCGACAAACTTCTCATTTCCGGCTGTCCCGCCCCAGACGATGCGCCTGATGACACTTGTGCCGAATGTGGTGTTCGCTACGGCTGTCCATGTTATGCCGTCTGACGAATATACCGCTTTGCCATAACTTCCCACGGCGACAAACTTCTCATTTCCGGCTGTCCCACCCCAGGCGATGTCGTAGATGTGATCATCGTAGGTTGTGCCGAATGTGGTGTCCGATACGGCTGTCCATGTTACGGGGCTGCCGCTTTCGACTATAACAATATAAAACACCCTTGTGGTGCCGCCTCCGTTCATTGCTTCAACTCTGAAATTAGATATTCCTGCAGTTGTCGGCGTTCCTGAAATTACCCCTTCTTCAGAAAGCGTCAAACCGTTAGGTAATGAGCCTTCTCTAATTTCCCATGTGATCGGCGTTGTTCCTGTTGCCGTTAAGGTTTGGCTGTAAACCGTTCCTATTGTACCGCCTGATAATAACCTTGTAGTTATGGTGGGACTGGTTACGAAGGCGGTAGAAATCCTCGCGCTGACATTTGCCGTACCCGCGTTATAGTTGGTATTGGAAGCGGAGCGGGCGTAGACATAGTACGCTGTACCGGAAGTTAGTCCGGTAAATGTAGTGCCGTTCTGCCATGTTGAGGGGGTTCTGTTATCTACCGTGAGGATTCCGTATTCTATGCTTTGCCCGGTAGCCGTTTCTAAAGTTACCGCATTTACGGTAATACTGTTGATTGTAGGAGAACCATTTACAGTGGGCGCGCTAACCTCCGAGCCTGCGGCTTTGGCTATAACGATAGAAAGCGACCTTGTGACGCTCCCCACCGCGTTAGTTGCTTTAACGGTGAAATTAAATGTCCCTGCCGCTGTCGGCGTTCCTGAAATTGCCCCTGCTGTAGAAAGCGCCAAGCCGCCCGGCAGTGAGCCTGTTTCAACGTTCCATGTGATTGGCGTGGTTCCCGTTGCCGTTAAGGTTCGGCTGTAATCCGTTCCTACCGTACCGACCGGCAATGACGATGTGGTGATTGCGGGAGCGTTGCCGGTACCACCGCTTGAAGCTATAACGATAGAAAGCGCCTTTGTAACGCTTCCCGCCAAGTTTGTCGCTTTAACGGTGAAATTAAATGTCCCCGCCGCTGTCGGCGTTCCTGAAATTACCCCTGCTGTAGAAAGCGCCAAACCGCCCGGCAATGCGCCTATTTCAACATTCCATGTGATCGGCGCGGTTCCCGTTGCAGATAAGGTTTGGCTGTAAGCCGTTCCTACCGTACCGCCTGGTAATGACGTTGTGGTGATTGAGGGGGAGGTGCCGGTGCCGCTTGCGGCTATAACAATAGAAAGCTCCTTTGTCCCGCTCCCCACCGCATTGCTTGCTTTAACGGTGAAATTAAATGTCCCTGCCGCTGTCGGCGTTCCTGAAATTACCCCCGTTGTCGGCGCAAGGTTCAAGCCTGTCGGCAATGTTCCGCTGTCAACATTCCACGTGATCGGCGTAGTTCCCGTTGCCGATAAGGTTTGGCTGTAAGCCGTGCCTACCGTACCGCCTGGCAATGACGTTGTGGTGATTGCGGGGGCTGTGCCGCTTCCAACAGGAAGTACCGTAACAGCGCACTCCGCCGTAAAGCCGCCGTCAACGGTGGTTACGGTAATGGTCGCTGTTCCGACCGTATGAGCGGTAACTATACCGTTGGCTACAGTCGCCACGTCTTCATCGTCTGAACTCCATGTTACCTTTTTATTGGTCGCGTTAGATGGCGTTACCGTAGCGGTAAGAGTTGCCGTGCCGCCTACAGTTATGGAAAGGGTGGTTTGGTTCAGCGTAACGCCATCTGCCGGCACTCCGGCGTTGAATGTTATGGAAAAATTTTGAGTATAGTCCTTTCCCTTCATCGCGCCGTTTTTAACGGTCGCTCTTACCACGACAGTACCGGCAGTCTGCGCGGTTAAGACATTCCCGCTTAATTTCACCTTGGCGGTTCCGGCATCGGCAACAGACCAAACAATATTTTTGTTACGGGCAAAAGCGGGTCTGACCGTTCCGGTAAGGGCAAGCGGAACGCCCGCAATACCCTCGGAGGGAACGCCCTCTATAGACGCTACATGAATGTCATAAACATCACCGGTGAATTCGCAGGTTGACAAAATTAAAATGAAGAAAAGAAAAAAGCCAAACCGCCATCCGCTCTTTATTTGGTTAATATTACTCATTGGACTCCTCCTGATACTGGACAAAATGCCCTATATTGATATATATTTTCTCTATGATAGATGAAACAATTCGGGTGGAACTGGATAAACTTACCAAACTCATCATAAACGCCATCCCTGTTGAACAAATATATCTCTTCGGCTCCTATGCCTACGGAACGCCCCATAAATATTCCGATTTAGACCTGTATGTGGTTTTAAAAAACGGTCTTCCAATGCGGGATTTGGACGCGGGCTTGCAAATAGCCTTGGCCATTGCCGATGAAAAATCAATGCCGGTAGATATTTTGGCAAAAAATAAAATGGACTTTGACAACCGCGTAGATGGTATGACTTTGGAGCGGGTTGTAAACCGGGACGGGATACGCATTTATGGCTAAACAAACAAATACGCCGGAAGATTGGCGGCTTTTGGCAGAGCGCGATATAAATGTTGCCGATCATCTTTCCAACACTATGGCTCCGATCCCAACTGAAATCATTGCTTTTCATTGCCAACAGGCGGCGGAAAAATACTTGAAAGGCGCTCTTGTAATTCTGGGAGAAGAGCCGCCTTATATCCATGATTTGAAGGAGCTTTGTAAACTTGCGCAAAAACATCGTTCTTCTTTTGTTAGTATATCTTCTCTTTGCACGATAATTACTCATTTTTCCATACAGCCCCGTTATGATATAGGTATAAGCCTTTCCGAAGATGATATGCGCGTTGTCCTTGTACACACGAAAACAATTCGGGACTTTTTGAAAAAGAAATCCCCGAACTGTTTCAATAAGCGAACAAAACTTTCTTGATAATTACTCATTTTCCCTCTTCCCTTTGCGTTAACATCTTCTCCTCATTCCTCATTGCTAATTCTTCACTGCTCACTGCTCATTGCTCACTGCTCCTTAAAACTTCCATCCCGCGCCGAGCCACGGGCGCAGGAAACCGGAATTATCATCCTTATTTAAAAAAACGGTATAGCCTAAACCGCCTTCCACATAAAGCTGTTTCCACGCAAACCACAGGAAAGACGCTTCAAAGTTAAATTGGGCGTTCATTCCGCCTGTTGAGTACGTGCTCTGTCCGGCGCTTATTTCACCCGCCTGAAAACCAAGGGCGAATCCCGTCCTTGCGTTTACCGCCATGCGGTGGGGAAGCTGTTTTTGCGCGACAAAATTAAGCCCTGCCGCGCCCGCCTGTACCGTTATTTCATTGCCGCCATCGGCATTATTAAGCGAATACAATGACGCTGACAGTTCCGCTCCCGGATTGAACCATACCCATTCGTCAAAGAGCAGTCCTAAACGGAACAGCGCGGAGGCGGCGTGAAAGCCGTTGAAGACTTCACCCATATTTCCGTGGATGGGGATAACGGGGGACCATGCCGCGCCTGCGTACAAATTAAAATGTTTTCCGGCAATACTGCCGCCGGTTTCGTCTTGCCTTTCAGCGTTTTGCGCATTATCGATCTGCCCGTCAACCGAGACTGGCGGTGGTTTTATTTCAAGCGTTACCCACCTTGACGGCTCGCCTGACTGTTCAAGATAATCATAAGGGATTATGCGGTAACGGTAGTTTCCCGGAGGCAGTGAAATTTCAAGGGTGGTTTTTTCGGTGAATTCCCGCAGGTAGACGCGGCGTTCCCTGCCCTCTATCCGTTCAATCACCACTTCGTATTTAACCGTATATTCATCACCTGTCCAGACAAGCTGTTGCACATAACGATGTTCTATGACGTAGCGTCCGCCGCCTTGCGTGCCGCCGCCTGTAGTTTGCTGCGACCGCGCCTGCGCCCACAGGGGATGGCTGGTAAAAAATAACGCCGTGAATAAAAATAAAAGCAAGAGGTTGTTTTTCATTTCCCAACCTCTGGTATTTGTACCTGCCCCGCCTTTGGTATATCTACTATGAAGCGGTTTTCCCCCGGCTCGCCATGCCTATCAATTACATTGTCCTTCCCCATATTGACGGCTTCCACTCTCCAGATAAAATTCCCGCGCCCCAGCGTTTTAATTTCCGTTGACCATTGGGTGCGGTTCTCAGGCCCTATTTGTGTAACCAATCGCCTTGTGGTTCCAGTCTCCTGATAAATCGTGAATAGGTAGGCGTTAGCCCCCGTCACCGCCGACCATCTAAAATTT
>NZ_BDHF01000072.1:0-6489 GCF_054786115.1 Treponema sp. R80B11-R83G3
ATTTTTATCAGGCCGCAATAACAGACCCGGAAAATCCAGAAGCCGTGATTGCTTACGGGAACTGTTTTGCCCAACTTGCCAGAATAAAAAAATTCTACTATCAGCCGGGGTATAGGTTGTATAATGCGGCAATAGCTGTTTATAATTTATTGCCAAACGATCCGACGGCCCAGAACAATGTAACGATATGCCTGACGCTCAGAGACGCAGCCAACAGGGACGAAAAAATAAAGCGGCAGCAACTGGAAGCAAGCATGGCAGCTTTATCCACTATTGGCGGAGCCGTCAGCAACGCCGCTTCACAGCAAATACAAAGACAAAACAATACGGCTGACTCGCCATCGCAGGCAAGTGACGGTGGGAGTGCCGGTTCATCATCAGGTAAAAGAAGCAACTACGACATTTCAAACGCCCGAAATAAATACAGACAATTGGAAGACGCCGCAAAAGCCGCTTACGAAGCGGTGTTATCCGCCCCGACACAAACAGGCCAAAGGCAAAGGTTCAGTGAAGCACAATCAAAGATGCGAAAAATCAGACAGGAAGCCGCCAACAATGGGCAAAATCTCAATTTATCTGACGAATGGGAGAAAAAGAGCCTTCCCAAATCTTAGTAAACGCAACTGTATATGACACCACTTTTAACCTCGACGTTAAATCTTCTTCCTCAAATCCCGATAAAAATTCTCGTGTGAGCCAAAAGCAAGTAACGTAAGCCTATCTCTTGCATCATCATACTCATAAGCGAGCAATGAGATACGTTTCCCCCGCCGCTGGACGGGAAATCTTCACTTGTGGTATATTTGGGAGTAGTTAGTAAGGAAGAGATATGGACGATCCAAATAATACGGGAATGAAGCCGCCGCTAAAACCGCCAAATTGCATCAAATGCGCACATTTCAGAATCACATGGGACACTACATTTCCTCGGGCATGCGATATGTTCTCTATTAAGTGCGCTAATCTTCCATCTCATGAAGTGTTTCGGGCGACAGGTGCAAATTGCCCGTCGTTTAAATTAAAAGAAGGATTAAAGTAATTTTAAAAAACGCCTAAACACGTACCGACCGACTTGGCGGTACTAAGCATATAATGATCGAGAGGTACAGTTTTTACCTTGCCTTCAGGAATACTTAATTCGACAGAACCAATGTCATTACCGTTTAAGGCTACCATTCGCCCATAACTGCCCTTAGCCAAAAGTTCAACGGCGGCAGTTCCAAGACTGGTTGCAAGAACGCGATCCGTGGCGCTGGGGATGCCGCCGCGTTGCACATAACCTAAAACAGTAGCGCGGGTTTCCATGCTTGTCTCTTCGCCGATTTCTTTGGCGACACGATAAGCCACAGAAGGACCGTTATCAAGGCGGTATTTTTTCCTGTCTTTTTTCTCCATTTCAGCTTCTTTTATTGATAACGCGCCTTCAGCGACAACTACAATCGAAAATGTTTTTCCCGACTTAGCGCGTTCTTTTAAATGATTGCCAATGGCGCGTACATCGTAAGGAATCTCAGGAAGCAGAATAACATCGCCGCCTCCCGCAACTCCGGCATAAAGCGCAAGCCAGCCGGCCTTGTGTCCCATCAATTCAATTACGATAACGCGGCTGTGGCTTTGCGCAGTTGAATGAAGACGGTCTATCGCTTCCGTACAGATCAATAAAGCTGAATCAAACCCGAATGTTTTATCAGTGCCGACAATATCGTTGTCAATGGTTTTTGGAAGCCCGATTACATTGAGGCCTTCCCATGCAAGTTTATAACCAGTAGTGTTTGTTCCGTTTCCGCCAAGCACGACAAGACAATCCAGTTTTAGTTTTGAATATGTTTCCTTAATTGCCGAAACTTTTTCAAGCGCCATTTCATCTTTATCAACAGTAGCAAACGGTTTTTCCCTGCTTGAACCGAGAATCGTCCCGCCGCGCGTTAGAATACCGGTAAAATCCTCAGGTTTAAGCACCTTTGTATCTTCGTCAATTAAACCGCGAAAACCTTTTGCGATACCGATAATTTCCATATCATACAGGTCATGGGCTGCTCGACATACTCCGCGGATTGCGGCATTTAGTCCGGGACAATCGCCGCCCGCAGTTAAAATTCCAAATCTCTTTGTTACGCTGTGAGCCATAACTGATTGTATAATAAATTAAAATATTTAGCAAGTTTATTTTTTAGCTTCATTCCAATATTTATCCATAATGTTCAGATTCTCTTTTTTCATCTCCTGCCCAGTTTCTTTCATTTTCTTTTCTACATGCTTAAAACGGCTGATAAATTTGCTATTAGTACGGTTAAGAGCGGCTGAGGGTTCAATCTTTAAAAACCTGCAAAGATTGATTACGGAAAAAAGCAAATCGCCTAATTCTTCTTCAATCTCGGACGTGTTGACTGCGGCGCGTACTTCATCAAGCTCTTCCTTGATTTTCCCTACTACTCCTTCTATATTAGGCCAATCAAAACCGGCTTTTGCGGCTTTTTTTTGCAATTTAAAAGAACGATCCATCGGCGGAAGCCCGCCGCTTACTTCGTCAAGTATTGAATCTTTTGGCTTACGTCCCTCCTGATTCACTTTAATTGCCGCCCAGTTGTTTAAAACTTCGGCGCTGTCCTTTACCTTTACTTCGCCAAATACATGCGGATGACGGCGGATTAGTTTTTTACCTACATTTGACAACGCGTCCGCGACTGAAAATTTTCCTTCCTGTTCATGCATATAACTAATCATTGTAGCTAGTAAAAACAAATCTCCAAGCTCTTCCATAATGTGAGAAGGCTCTTTTTCATCAATGGCTTCAAGACACTCGTAGGTTTCTTCGATTAATGCCCCTCTAAGCGAAGAAGGAGTTTGCTCTATATCCCACGGACACCCGCCGGGACCACGCAATTTTACTACAATGTCGTATAACTCTTTATAAGCTTCATCCGCCGTCATTTTTGCTCCTCGCCTTCCGTTTTATTTATTATTATCTTCTTTTTTGCCCACTCTTTTAAAAGGGTTTCAGGCTCTCCTTCAAAAGTTTGCATTAAAAGATTAGCTCCCGCGTCAAGAGCGGGCATAAGAGTCTCTTGTTCGTTTTTTGTAAAATCCGACAAAACCCAATCGTAAATACCTTCTCCGCTTCCTTCGCGCCCGCCTTCACCGGGAAGCCTTGAGTCGGGGCGGCCAATGCCTATCCGTATTCGCCAAAAATCCGCGCTGTTAAAACTTTTTTTCATGGAGCGAAGCCCGTTGTGCCCCCCAAGACCGCCTGAAAACTTTAAAGAAATAACACCTAACGGCAGTTCCAATTCATCATGTATTACGATAATTTCTTCTACATCAATTTTATAAAACGCGGCGGCGGCGTGTACGGATTCACCCGAAAGGTTCATATATGTTTCCGGCATAACAAAGTGTTTATCTTCATGAGAGGCGTACAATCCTTTGTATTTTTTTTGCCATGATAATGACTGATAAAACGGAAGCGACTGCGCAAGCATGCGCCCCGCATTGTGCCTGTTACGCGAATATTCCGCGCCGGGGTTGCCAAGAAAAGCGGCTAATTTTATCATTTAGGAGTCCTCTTATTCGCCATAATAATTAATAACGCAATATCTCCCTGCCTTACGCCGGGTATCCGCGCCGCCTGACCTACATTCAACGGTTTTACAACATTCAGTTTTTCCTTTGCCTCAGTTGAAAGCCCCATGACAGAAGCATAATCTAAATTCGGATCAAGTTTAATAGCGTCCATTTTAGCCGCTTTTGCGGCAAAGCGAATTTCTTTTTCTATATAACCGGCGTACTTTTTATCAAGCAGCGCCCTTTCCGCCAATTCAGCCGGATAACGCGACAGTTCCGCGTCGTTTTCGTCAAGTGAATAATCAGTCTGCTTCCGCTTCGCAAGCAGTTCATTAATTTCATCTAACATTTTAATTTTTTCTAAAAAGCGTTCCCAGCGTATGTCATCTACAAGCCCGACATCGCGCCCTTTGGGAGTCAGTCTTGTATCAGCCGTATCGTGGCGCAGCATAAGGCGGTGTTCCGCGCGGCTTGTAAACATACGGTACGGTTCTTTTGTTCCAAGCGTTGTAAGGTCGTCAACCAAAACTCCGATATACGCTTCCGCTCTGCCTAAAACAAGCGGCGGCCTTCCCAACATTTTCATAGCGGCATTTATCCCCGCCATTAATCCCTGCGCCGCAGCTTCTTCATAACCTGACGAGCCGTTAGTCTGCCCCGCCGTAAAAAAACCTGACAATCGTTTTGATTCAAGAGACGGATAAAGATCGAGAGGATCAATGTAATCGTACTCAACCGCATAGGCGGGGCGGACAATTTTCGCGTCTTCAAGCCCCGCAATGCTGTGAATAAAATCGCGTTGAACGTCTTCGGGCAGCGAACTTGACGCGCCGTTCATGTCCATCTCGTTAGTTGAAAGGCCTCCCGGCGCAATAAAAATATGATGCCTATCCCTCTGAGCGACTCGCACAACTTTACCTTCGATAGACGGGCAATAACGCGCCCCTTCGCCAACTATTTTCCCGCCAAATAAAGGGGATCGATGAATATTAGCTTTAATAATCTCGTGCGTTTTCGCGTTAGTGTAAGTAATCCAGCACGGCATGGAAGGCCTATCCTTTAAAATGCCATCCGCTCCCGTTTGAGCGCAAAAAGAAAAGGGGCGCATTTCATCGCCGTCTTGTTTTTCCATTTTTGAAAAGTCGATAGAGTTTTCCGCTATCCGCGCCGGCGTACCCGTCTTTAAGCGTCCTACAGGAAAGCCATAACGGCGGAGGGATTTGCCCAGTCCTTCCGCCGCTGATTCCCCAAGCCGTCCGCAGGGAGCGTCATAAGCGCCGATAAATATTTTCCCTTCCATGAAAGTCCCTGCGGAGAGTATCACGGTACGCGCTGTTATATGATGTCCCCGCGCCGTAACAACACCGCAAACTTTAGCGGAAGATGCGGCATCTCCCTGCGCGGCGGAATCTTTATCAGTACCCTTCTCTATTATCAAATCCGTCACGGTATCCATAAAAATCGTAAGGTTTTTTTGCTTTTCCAAAACAGAACGCGCAGTCATCTGATACATTTGTTTGTCAGCCTGCGCGCGTGGCGCCTGTACTGCGGGGCCTCTGGAGCGGTTAAGCACCCGGTATTGAATCATAGTCGCGTCCGTCAATTTTGCCATCTCGCCTCCGAGAGCGTCCACTTCGCGCACAAGGTTGCCTTTGGAAAGGCCGCCAATCGCGGGATTGCAGGAAAGCGCCCCAATCCTGTCAGGGTTCTGTGTAACGAGGAGAGTAGAAAATCCAAGTCGGCTAGTAGCAAGAGACGCTTCAATCCCTGCATGACCGCCGCCTATCACAATTGTATCAAAGTCCATGAGTGTTAATCGTAGTATAAAATAAATATACACTTATAGGAAGTCTTAAATTTATTCAAAAGGATTCTCACAAAGAACACAAAGGGGGGACTAATTAGCAGTAAGCAATGAGAAATGAGCAGTGTTATTGTTCGTAAACTATGCGTGAGCTTCACTATAAGATAACGGACAAAAACCCTACTCCCTACTCCCCATTACCTACTCCCTTCTTTGTGTGAAGTCTTCTTGCGATTATTTTCCTACACAGAAGTTACTGAACATTTTTTCTAGTATGTCAGCCGTTGACACTTCTCCGGTGATTTCACCAAGAGAGTTAACAGCGTCTTTTAACAGAGGCGCGATTATATCTAAAGGCTCATCATTATCTGACAGAGTAAGTGCTTCTTCAAGAGAGGAGCAGGCGGCGTCTACAAGATTTTTTTGGCGTACGGTGCCAAGCGCGGCTGATGACGTGTCACCTAGTAACTGTAAATCTTTTATCCCTGCCGCAGATGTAATTGCAGTGTAAAGTTCAACCAGCCCCTCACCGGTCTTCGCGCTGACACAAATAGGGATTTGTCCGCTAACCTGTAACGATTTCTGCAGTGGGGCAATATCGCATTTATTCCAGACTAAAACACGTCTGTTTATATTCGCCATAAAATCTTTGTCTTCGTCTGTTAAGCCGCGCGAACCGTCAATTAAATAAAGAACAATATCGCTCTCATCTAAAAGTTTGCGACTGCGCTCTACGCCAATTTTTTCAACGGAGTCGCCGGTTTCGCGTAACCCTGCCGTGTCAATTAGGCGGATTGGTATCCCTTCAATGCTGACCCATGCTTCGATCCAGTCGCGGGTTGTTCCGGGAATTTCCGTAACAATGGAGCGATCCTCTTTTAATAAGGCGTTAAAAAGACTGGACTTGCCGGAATTGGGACAACCGGCAATTACAATCGTAATTCCTTCTTGAAAAACGCGTTCAAGTAACCATGAAGCGGACAGTTTTTTTAGGCGTGTTAACGCTTCCGAGGCGGAATCTTTTTTGGGGAGCCTGCCTTCCGCTTCTTCCGCATCGGCGCCTATTTCATAGTCGGTGCTTATTTCATCTTCAGAATAGTCAAGATAGATTTCTGCGGCGGCAA
>NZ_BDHF01000073.1:0-6278 GCF_054786115.1 Treponema sp. R80B11-R83G3
CTTCAATTCTGTCTTTTGGAAAATACGCTGAAAAAGAAAAATTATTGTACTGTTCTAAAACTTTTTTAATAGCGGCGGGACTTAAAGACACTTTAGGAAACCGAAATGATAAATCTTTAAAAATATCACTTTTAAAGTAGGATGTTTATGAAAACGTTAATCACTCTTTTTATTCGCAGGCCTGTAACAGTTATTATGATACTGACTGCGTTAATTTTTGCGGCTATCTTTTCTCTTATTAATATGCCTGTCAGCAGATTGCCGATATTTTCGGTACCGAGAGTGACAGTAGAGACGCTGTATCCGGGCATGGCGGCTGATGAAATAAGAAGCATGGTTACCATTCCGCTTGAAGACGGTCTTTCCCCAATTAAAGGGCTTGAAAGAATTAGGAGCGTGTCACGCGACAACAGGTCTCTTATCAGCCTTGATTTCCGCTGGGGTACCGACACGATGGCGGCTTCAGTGCTTGTCCGCGAAGCAATTGACGCTGTTTATCCGGGACTTCCCGAAAGAGTAAACAAACCGACAGTAACATCGGCAGACACGGGGAATGAAGTTCATACCATAGTGGCTGTTAGTTCACATAACGGGAATGGCGAATTTGCGCGTAAACTCGCGGAGTACGAAATACAGGCGCGTTTGCGAAGAATCGACGGAGTTGGCTCCGTAACGCTTATTGGCGGTGAAATTAACGAAGAGCGACTTTCTCTTGACGTGCAACGTCTTGCCGCTCTTGGCATTGCCCCCTCTGACTTTACAAACCTTGTCGCGCAGGAAACCGCTGATATTCCCGCCGGAAACGCGCGTGAGGGAAACATGGAATTAGTTGTCGTAAGCTCTGGAAAACCTGACTCTGTTTCTTCACTTTCACAAATTATTCTTCCTGCAAGTGCCGTTAACGGCAACTCCTTTAAAATTGAAGATGCGGCGAAAATTTCTAACTCTACCGCCCGTCGGGAAAGCATATTTGTTTACAACGGTAAAGAAGCCACAGCCTTGGAGATTTATCGCAGGCCAGGCTCCGACCCGCTGCGGCTGTCAAAAGAAATAAAAAAAACAATTGATGAGGCTAATTCTCTCTTTTCCCGTGACGCGAAAATTGAACTTGTTACGGATTCATCATCATCACTTATAAGCGGCATAACAGGCTTATTAATATCAGCCGCTCTTGGCGTAACGGCAGTAATAGCGGTTCTTTTGCTTTTTATTCAACGTATTAAATACAGCCTGCTCACTGCGTTTTCAATTCCCGTTTCAGCCGCAGCGGGCATTTGCGTTCTTTCCGTTATGGGAAAATCTCTAAACAGCATGAGCCTTGGCGGACTAGCAATGGGGATAGGCCTTGTTTCCGACATCAGCGTAATAATAATTGATCTGCTTCATCAGGCTTTTGAAAAAAGACAAACTACGCCAGAACCGGAAGAAATCGGAAACAAAGCTGCGTCAATAGCGGGATCAAACATCGCCTCTACCATTACAACGTCTCTTGTTTTTATTCCGATTATTATGTTGCCAGGCCCTTTAGGCAGTCTCTTTGGCGATATAGCCGTCTCCCTTGTAACATCGGTAGCCGCAGGATGGCTTTACGCCCAGTTTTTTCTTCCTTCTCTTTATTCCATGTTCTTTGGCAATCAACTAACGGCCAATAAAAATATAACTATTAGTAAATATAAAATAACTAAAATTAAATCAGTTTTTACAAATGGCAGTCTTGAAAAAAAGTATGTTTTTTTGCTTTCAACTATTCTCCGCAAATCGGACAGGTTTTTAACCGTTTCCGCGTTATTAAGTATTGTTGGTTTCCTTACTCTCCTAATGCGTCCGGTAGTTTTCATTAATCCTGATGAAGCGGAAGAAGTACAAGTTTCGATAATTTACCCCCACGGAACTTTGTTGGAAACAATAATAAATAGTAGTCAAGATACCTCCATAATAGTGTCAAGACTGCCGTTTGTAAAAACTGTTTATGGAATTGCCGGCGCGGAAGAAGGAGACGTAAGCAGAAGGGCGGATATTGATTATAAAAAAGAAGAACTTATTTTGCACTGTATGCTTAAGAAGAGTGTTAAGCCGGAAAAAGCGTTAGTTGAAATTAAAAAAGTTTTAGAACAGTACAATAATTTTTCTTTTTCAGCGTATTTTCCAAAAGACAGAATTGAAGTTCTTTTGGGTTTATCGGCGGAGCGGACATTTGTAATTAAAGGCAAAGACAGGGAAGAACTGCTTGAGCGCCTTGATTTTGCGCAAAATGAATTTAAATCCGCGACTACAGCGGTAAATTTCCGTCCTTGGGGAAAAAGGCCTGAAATACGGGTATACCCAAACAGGGAAACTGCCGCATATCTTTCAATTCCTGCGTCACAGATAGCGGAAACGCTCTACATTCTTAACGAGGGAGTCGTAACAACAAAACTTGAAATTGAAGGCAAACCTTTAAATGTTCGCGTAACGG
The DNA here is from genome assembly GCF_054786115.1 of Treponema sp. R80B11-R83G3. Lineage (NCBI taxonomy): Bacteria > Pseudomonadati > Spirochaetota > Spirochaetia > Treponematales > Treponemataceae > Treponema > Treponema sp. R80B11-R83G3. Next base: position 2,456 of record NZ_BDHF01000073.1, read on the forward strand.
GTGATTGGGGAACGTATAATAATCCAATTCAACTGCTTGAACAAATCCCGTTAAAATCAAAACAGGGAAAAAATGTATATCTTGGTTCTCTTGTAAAAATAGAACAAAAAGAAGCGGAAGCGTCTCTTGCGCGGTTGGACAGATCCGATGTCGTATACGCCGATATAGCCGCCGTAAAGAAAATTCCGTCTTTTGTTAAAAAATTAACCGCGCAATTTCCCTGGTTTACGAGGGCCGATGAATCGGTATTCAGCCGCTATAAAAACTCTTTGATTTTTTACATTATCCTCGTGCTTGTTCTTCTGTACATGACAATGGGCGCTCAATTTGAATCTTTCCTGCTCCCGCTTATTTTAATGTTGAGCATTCCATTTTCACTTGCGGGAGCTGGACCCGCTCTTATTATCAGCGGCTCAAAAATTGATTCGGGCGCGGTACTTGGATTAACCGCTCTTTTCGGGCTTGTTGTGAATAACAGCCTTATTCTATTTGAAATCAGCGAACAAAAAATTCGCGAAGGTTTTTCTGTGGCAGACGCAGTTTGCAATGGGGCTAAAGAACGCCTTCAGGCGATTTTAATCACAATGACAACCACTATTTTCGCTCTTTTACCGCTAATCTTTAGTCCTTTAGGAAATTCGCAAAAATCCATGGCGGCTGCAATGTTAGGAGGGCTGACCGTATCAACTTTAATTAGTCTGTTTGCGATTCCTTCCGTTTTAATTCGGTATTTTAATTGGAAACTTCACAGTGAGGACGTTAAATGAAATATATTGCTTCCCGTTTAGAAAGAAAAAAAATGAGCCTCTGTATTTTAGCGGGAATCTGCGCTTTATCGTTATTTGTCATTGTCAACTCAAATGTAAAAATTAAAGAAAATAAAGGAGGGTCTTATGTAATAAAAATAAAACACTACGGTATTGACGCAAAAGAAATGGAAAGAAGCGTAACCATTCCGCTTGAGGACGCGCTTTTTTCCATTCAAGGCGTAATGGCGGTTCAAAGCTCCAGCGAAAACAGCCTGTCAAGCGTTTTTGTACGCTTCAGGCCGGGAACGCACGGCAGGTATGAAGCAATTCGCGATGCGGCGCAAAGGATATATGAAACGCTCCCGTCATCGGCGCAAAGACCGGAGATTTTAAGTTCTAATAACTCAAGGATTCCGGTTTGGTCAGCCGCCGTTATAATGGACGACTTTGACAACGCGCCACAAATGTTGGAAAAAATTGTAAAACCACGATTTGAAAGCCTTGAAGGAGCGGGAGAAGTTATTGTCTCAGGAGTGGGATTAAAAGAAATATATATAATACTTGATCAGGAAAAAATTGGTCTTCTTGGATTAGAGCCGTCAACAATAATGTCTGTTCTGGGATTAAATGATTCAATTTTTTCCGGCGGAATGGTTACGCAAAATAACAGGGAAATAATTGTTACTGTAGACGGACGTTACTCGTCATTTAACGCGGTGTTAATACCATTTGGAGAAGGAAAATATGTTGAGCTTTCAGATATTGCAGTTATCAGCGAACGAGATAGGGAGCCGGATATTCTTTCGCGATTAAACGGAGAGAAAACCGCAAGTATCGCAATTATGGGACGGCATGGCGCGGATTTGCGCAAACTGTCTTCTGATATAAAAAAGGAATTATCTATTCTTTCTCTGCCTATAGAATTTACAATTTTATCTGATCTTGGAGCGGAAGAAAGCGCCGCTTTCAAATCTGTTCTTAACGCCGCATTGTCGGGCGCGGTCATGGTCGCGTTAATAAGTTTTCTGTTAAGCGGAAAAAATAGCGTAAACATTGCCGGTCTTTTCTGCGCATTATCAATTCCGTTAATTTGTTTAATATCAATCGCAATCCTAATGATGATTGGCTTTTCGCCCGATAAACTTCTTCTTGCGGGAATTGCCGCCGGAGTTTGCACCGCAATTGACGCCGTTATTCTCTGCTCAGAAAAACTAAGAAAATGTTTTAATTACAAATCCGCTAAAGCGGCTTTGTCCGCTCAAGCGGCTTTATCCGCTCTTACCGGGCCGTTATTAGCGGGAGGAGCGACAACTATTGTCGCTTTAATTCCGCTTTTAACAATGGAAGATAACTCAAAAATTATCGCAAGCGCAATAGCAGTTGTAACCGTCACCGCGCTTGTATTAAGCCTTACGCTATTACCGCCGCTTCTTCTCTGGGAATTAAATGCCAACAAACAAAAATATTTATTTAAAGTTCCGCAATTATTTATCATCGCAGGGCGGCGGATTTCACATCACCTATGCAGATGTTTTGCCTCTGTTGTAAGATACTGCAATCATTACCCGCTTGTAATTTTATCATCATGCGCTATTATCTCTATTTTTACAATCATCGTATTATCAGTAAAAGGAGTAGACACATCAAGTTATAGCTCGGAAGATTCAGTTTACGCGCAAATTGAATTTAGCGGAGGCCTTCACGCGCAGGAAGCAGATCGCCTAATGACTGCTTACAGCAAACAGTTAGTAAAACAGCCGGGAATAAAAAATGTAGAAACAAGCGCGAGAACAGGTTCAGGTTCCCTCCTTATCTCTTTTGATCCTAAACAAACGCATGCGAATCTTGTCAGGAAATTGGCAAGAGAAATTTATATTCCGGGCGGATTTATATTTTTTCATGAAAACTCGGCGAAGGATCGGTACTGGGAAATTTTTATTTACGGCGATGAAGATAAAAAATGCAGGGAATTTGCCGAGTCGCTTGCGCATATTTGCGCGGAACATCCGTTAGTTCGCGAAAGAGTTCTTAATTTTAAACAGGGAAGCAATAAATTGATTCTGCTGCCGGACAGGGAAATTTTTGCGGAATCGAAAGTTAATTTTTATTCTGCGGCGTCCAAAGTCCGGCTTGGAGTATACGGCCCTGTAGCGTACAAAAAAATTGATCAAAACGGGGAAACAGACGTAAGAGTCAGCACAAACGGAAACGAAATGTATCAATCAAGAGAAGGCGCGTTGAATTTACTTGTTTCGGCAAAGAGAGAAGAAAACATTTCTTATTTACAAATTGATTCCCTTATGAAGAAAAAAGAAGAAATTGAGCCGTCAAGCATCAGGAGGGACAGCCGCAGAAGATTCGCTTCTATAACAATTACTACTAAACCTATGGATCCACGTCGGGTAAAAAAGGAACTGGCAAACTTGTTTGAAAAACTGGAGCTTGATCCGGGTTATTCAGTAGAATTTGATCCTGAAGCCATTAAACAAAGTGAAAATTTATCAGCAACCGTATTTTCATTTGTTTTGGCAATTATTTTCTGTTACATGATCATCGCGGCAATTAACGAATCATTTACAGTTCCATTACTTGTTCTTTCGTCAATTCCGCCTTCTTTGGCCGTTCCCGCTTTAATTCTGATTTTGACAGGAAACTCATATAATTCCGCTGTCGCCTGCGCGTTTATTGTCGTAAGCGGAATGACAGTTAACGCGGCGATTTTATGCGTAGACGGCCTTCGTTCAAAAATTAAAAAAGGAAAAGAAAAATCAACATTTAATATTTATTACGCTATCCGGTTAAAGATACCCGCCCTTATTTCCACAACCGGCACAACCGTTGCCGGCGCAATTCCGTTTCTTTTTCTGACAGAGGGCGCTAACACATTGATACGCACAATATCGCTTGTCAGCGCTCTTGGAGTAGCGTGCTCATTTTTTTTATCGATTACTGTAATTCCGTCAATTTTATCTATCATTGGAACATTTAAAAACCCCGCTTGTGCGGGATAAAACAAAAAATTTGGGAGAATAAAAATGTCTAGTAAATTTAATAAAATAATTTCTATATTATTA
>NZ_BDHF01000074.1:0-6620 GCF_054786115.1 Treponema sp. R80B11-R83G3
TGTCCGCCCAAGGTCGCTGCTGTCTTGGGCGACAAGTGATGGCGCGCCTCTGCCTGACCACAGCTTGCTGTTTTCAGGGTGCAACGCTTTGACTTCTGTTATGACATTATTGCTCCCATCAACTTTTTGAAGCCTGATGTTCTTTATAATGTAGACAACCTCTTGGTAGCTTGCTCCATCGGCGTTATTAGGTACAGGTGCAATCGCCAGAAGAACAACGCCCGTCGCCGCATTAATTGCGGCGGCAGTAGAAAGCGCACTACGGTTACCAAAAGCTATTATAACATCCGTAAAGTCCTCATCAGAAACTGCGGCTACACCATTGAGGTTAAGCAACAAACCGCCCGGTGTGGCATTCTGTATAGCCGGCCTGGTGCTGGAACTCCATACCCCATTATTCATAAAGCCGGTATAGTCATAATTGCCCCATGCCCTCGTCCTGGCCTGGAAAGGTCCCGGTGTCTGTGTCGTAGGAATATCAGCGGCGGCTCCGACAGCGCCGGAACCCGATACGGCTTTTATGCTTATGACAACCCTATCATAATTGCCGAACGTGTCGTCTCCAATATCAAACCCGTACACGGGCGGGGTGGTGTTTCTCATAGTCACCTGTTCTTGCCATTCTTTAGGGCCGTCATAGGCAAAGCCGGCGTATACGATCGTGACACTAGGTATGGAATAAGTTGTGTCAACCTTCACCCCACCGTTTTTCTCCGTGGACCACCAGCCGGTAAACGTATAACCTGCAGCCGGCGTTGGATCAGCCGGAAAATCGCTTGCTTCAATTGTACTCCATACCGGTACAGTTAATTGTTTAAGTTGGGTAGAACCGTTCCAAAACGTAACAGTATAACTTCTTTCAGTCCATCGTGCATATATGGTCGTGTCCTCGTTGAATATGGCTGTCGCCGTTATTCTTGTTCCGCCTGTCGTATCCGCCACGTCATACCAACCGGACAGGATATAACCTGTCCTCGTTGAGGCGGGAATATTAGCTGAGCCTATGGCCCTGCCTTTCACGACTAATTTATCCGGCACTTGTGCCGCGGTGGCCGGGGAGGTTTGTACCGGCGTATAGTTCATGTCATAGTGAATGGTAACCGTTTCCAGTTCTGTCCAATGGGCATACACTGTGGTAGCCGCCGATAATATAGTTTCAGGCGTAACTTCGGTTCCGCCTGTCGGGTCTGTATACCAACCGTCAAAATCATACAGGTCGCGGGTTACTGCCGCCAATTCGCCAACCGGGGTTTCCGCGTCGGCAAGTTTAAAGGTTGGGGCAGGAGCGCCTTCATAATTCTGGTTAAACGTAACCCTAAAGTGAGGCGCAGGCGGGGGTGTTATCGCGCTGTCATACCTGATTTTTATTGATCTGATTACAAGCGTAACTGTACCTGCCGCTCTTGACTGCAGAATGAAAGACCCTGTTCTGGTATCTTCGTTTGACGTGTCGCCTTCGACCTTGTTCTTATTGTCGTTAAACTTGATGTTATTAACCAGAACAGTGTTAAATGGTCCCTGCGTAATCGAGTCCGTCCCGTTCCAATCCTTTCCAACATTCATGTTGCCTACGTAATAACGGAACGGTATGCTCTTGGCTGCATCGGTTTGACCGTCGGCAAATCCGCCGTCGATGATAAGTCTGAATTCACTTAACGCGTCAAACGCTTTTCTTTGACCGGGCGAAAACAGTATTATACCCCTCATGTTATTAACGCTGAATGTCCAAGTAAGCACGTCATCATCGTTATCCGCTATGCCGTCCGGACCATTACTGTATGTTGCCGCCGCAAGAGCTTTCGGCCATTGGTCGCCAGGCGTAGGCTGCGATTCAGCCAGCATGTGCAAATCCAGATTGAAATACGCCCATACCGGTTCCACTGTCCACTGGGCATATATAGTCGTCTTATTTTCGGTGAACGAGGAGCTTGCCGTAACCTTTGTTCCGCCTGTGGGTGCCGTAAACCAGCCATTGAACATATAACCCGGGCGGGTCGAAGGTCCGTCATTCGGAGCAGGATTATCCGTATCATACACCGGAGGAAGGGCATCCGCGCCTATCGCCAGACCTAGCCCAATCTCTATAGTAGGCGGATTCTCAGGAGCGCCTTCAAAGTTATAATCAAAGGACAAATTAACAGGGACTCTCCACAGAACATACAGGATAGTGTCACCGCGCAACTTATATGTTGCGGTAAGTTTTGCTCCTGCCTGACCGCTGTTTTCGGACCAACCGGCGAATACCTGCCCCTCGGAATTATACTCCGTAAGATCGAGAAGCTTGTCCGCGCCTATCTGTTCTCCGGCAATGCCCGTGACGGGAGTTGCCGGTACGCCCTCACCTAACCAGCCGTTTGCGTGGTAAGTTATTGTAACCTCATCCCCGTCTTGCACTAGTCTCTGCCAGAGGACGTGCAGGGTAATGTTACGAGTAATTATATCGGTATAAGCTACCTTTGCCCCTTCCTGTCCCGGGGTCAATGACCAGCCGAGGCACCTCTGGGTTTCCGTTTCGTCTAACGGAATAATAGCAGCGGCACCTATAGGATCGCCGGACTTCATTGTGAATTGCCTTGGTAAGCCGCCACCTGTCCAACCGTTAGTGGCGTAACTTACAGTAACGGGCTGTCCTATCGGTACCTCTCCACCCGGATTCGATTTAGTAGTAGTACCATTATCACAACTGATCATGGCAAATATAGCACATACTGCCATCGCAATTGAAAGAAATTTTTTCATAATTTTCTCCTCAACATAACGATATGAATGCGCAACGCGCATTTTCCTTAGAACGTATATACAAAGCGCAAATTCACCCAGTTGGTCTGTTTAATTCTGTCCGCCGCCTTATATTCCCTATTAAACTGATACGCGAGAGCGACATACATATTGGTAAAATCAACCCGTACCATAGGTTCAAAGGCAAGTACCGTGTACGGAGCGTCCGGCGCGGTCGCCGCTTCGCCAAAATCTTTGTTGTATATAAGGGTAAAACCTATCCTGAAAAAATCCGTTAAGCCGTAGGAAATAACAGGTTTCAGCTTGAACATGTATTTCTTTAAACCATAGTCAAGACCCGTCCGAATCTGCAGGTCCAAAGCGCCGGGATTTATCTGGATGTACAGCCAGTTGATATAGTTGGTGCGGCTTTCTTCTTCCGCCCCTATCCCCAACAAACGGCCGTTAGCCCAAATCGAAACCGGCGCGACCTTGCGCAGCGCCCGTTCTTCAACGCGGTAGATCAAATCCGTTCCCTCGGACATTCCACTAGCGGTAAGGTTGGAGTCTTTATCGCTGTCAAAACGGTACTCGGCGCGAATCATAAAATAATCATTGGTGTACGAAAAACCCACAATGGTTTCCTGCAGTAAGGGCAAAATTGAAAAATCGGTGTTGGTCGTGTCCGTATTGTTTTCATTCAATACAAACCCCACGTTTAATCCCGGCAGGAAATTGGGTTTGATTTCGACTCTAAGTCCGGCGAGATTATCCAGCTCATCCCAAATTTCAGGGCCGTCGGAACTCCAGGGCGACTGCCCCAGTCTGCCGCCCGATAGCCTTAGCTGGTTGTCTATAAAGTCGCCGTAGGCCATGGCGTAAGCCCACATCGGCGCCACGCCCTTAAAGTTCTGGGTTTCCCAGCGCATTTTAAAGCCGATATTGTCCTTTTTTAACTCGCCGTCAAGACGGATTCTTCCGGGAATGCCGGCATCGTCGTTGTTCCCTATCCGCGCCCGGTCAATTGTCGTTTGGCCGGGTTCTTCTATTAAGTCCCACAACAAACCGGTTTTAACTTCGCCGGAAAAAGTCATTACGGCGTCATCTGCAAAAGCAAGCACCGAGACAAGAAACGTAATGATTACGGTAAAACAAATTTTCTTCATATATTTGCCCCTACTTTGTAAACCTTATCGAGATAATGCACGAAGCGGGCAGGTCTATTGTGCCTGTTTTACCGTCCGCGCTAAGAACGACGACATCCGGCGCCATGGCTTTTACGCCTGCGGCGGTGGTGTCATTTTGTATATTGGTACCGCCCTGGGTAATTACCATGGACGCGCCTTTTGCCTCAACCGGAATATTGATATTCACCTTTCCACCGGCAGTAGAACCTTCGTTGAACAGGACAAGCGCAATCTCGTCGTCCGACTCGTAAGCAGTTACGGATATAGAGCCATTGCCTCCTGTCAACTGGACTGCGACCCTCGTCTTGCCTGTCGCGTATTTGGCATAGTGGGACAGGGCGTAACCTCGGAATAATGGCATGCCTTCGCGGGTTTGGTATTCGCCGTCCCCTATCAGGCTGTAAAAACGTTTCGCGTACCACCAAACATAGGCGTTAAAATCATTTACCATGCAATCATGCACTTCTTTGATCATTACCCATACCGACTGCCATTGCGAATCAATGGCGTAGTTACTTGACGTGTTAAAAAGATGTTCGGTCATCCACACTTCTTTTCCCGCGTTAATAGCGGCGGTATGGCGCCTTAGTCCGCCGCCGTATATATGGCCGGCAATTACGTCAGTCACGGCCATTGCATCCGTATCGTTATAAATGGGGTTGTAGTATTGATCGCGGAATTGATAGGATTCGCCCGGCGCAAGCTTTACATTGGTGCCACTAAGAAAATAGTTACCGTACTGTTTGACAAAATCGCGCATCTCTTCGCCCGTCCACTCGCAACCGTCGTAGGATACGCCGATATCCGGCTCGTTCTGGGTTGAAATATAGTCAATCGCCGCGCCGTTATCCGCCATACGTTTAATATAGTTTTTAAGATGATTGGCGTAATCGGAATAGTGTTCTGGCAATAATTTTCCTGTCAGGCGGGTTCCGTTGGTTTTCCATTCTCCCGGCGGGGTCCAGGGGCTTGCCAGAATAAGGGCGCCGTGTTTCTTTGCCCTTCTTACCATGGCGAAGTAATTTTGATGAGCGCCTTTATCGTTTTCCGGCCCTTCTTCAACTCCGTTAAACAGGTCGTCCATATAGGGATAAATGCAAATACGGAAAATGTTCAGCCCCAAACCGGTTGGGCCGAACAGCTTGTCAACCTCCGTCATGCTGATCGCAGGGCTTGTCCACACGTTCGACATTCCGCCAAAGCCACGGATATACTGGTATTTGGTTGCGGTATTAACCGTAATGGTGCCGGCCGGTGTTCCCGCCGCTTCGGAAGTAACTCTAATCCGCGCAATATTGCTGGTGCGGGTCGCAGTAGGCGTGGTTTTTGCCGGATCGGTATTTGTAACCACGACATAGTAATACGTGTCGCCAAGTTCGGCGGTTGACGGCGTGTAACTGTAATCATCGTTGACATCCTCAATCAAAGTACTTCCAGCAGTGCTAAGCGCGGTATTCTTGTACCATTTGTATGACAAGATTGCCGTTGTCGAGTTTACCTTAGCGTTTGCCGATAGGGTTACGGCCTCGTCATTCTGGGCGTAGTTCCTGCTCGCAAGCTCGGATATAACCGGCGTTTCAGCAACTGTGTCAACAGGGTCAGTACCAGACCCCGGGTCGGGATTCTCCGCTTTTCCAAGGTCACTGCAACTGAACACAAAAGAGAAAATCACTAAAAGGCAGATCATCCCAATTAAAAACACATTTTTTTTGTTTGTACAAAAATTTCTGTTCATAACTTTTCTCCTATAATTAAATTAGTTTAGATTAAAGAAAACTGTCCCCGGCAGTTCCAAAATAAATTTGAATATAACTGGCGGTGTAGAAATTTACCGATTTTTTCCATAATAATTATAATTATTGTATAATTATAATATTAAGAAGATAAGTTATTGAATAATGTTCTGACAATGTATAAACTATATATTCATGTATGAATTAAACTTGACTTTGTAAATTCTTTAGGAGGAATATAAAAGAATTAATGAGTTACGATTTTGTGCCAAAAATATTTTATTTCGTTTTTAGAAAATGCAAACCAAAATGGCAACTTCGGACGCACTTTGTGGATCACTTTGATATAACATATATTATTAAAGGAAGCTCCCTTTATACCATTAATGGAAAAGAGCATGAGCTAAGCCATGGAGATTTGATCTTCCTGACACCCGGCACCGAGAAAGCCGCTGTAACAAATTCAAAAAATCCGATGCATTGTTTTTCCGTCAATTTTGATTCGCTTTATCCATCTAGATCTGTCCCACCCCCATTTCCATTGGTAAGCCACATAGGCATAAAGCAGGATTTAATCAGCTTGTTCAAGGAACTGACATTATGCTATAACAACAGGCAGGAAGGTTATATAATGAAAAGCCGCGCCTTGCTTATGCTGATTCTGCACCGTCTGTCCGAGATTCTTATATTCGAAATTGATAACATAACGGGAGATTACAGAATAAATAAAGCGATCAACTTCATAATAATGCACTATTCTGAAAATATCAGCGTAAAAAAACTTGCCGAATTGGTTCATTTGGACCAAGTTTACTTTGGACACCTGTTCAAAAAACAAACAGGAAAAACAGTAAGCCAGTACATCATGCAGATAAGGATAAGAAACGCTGAAAATATGTTGCAAAGCGGCAGTTACAAGGTATACGAGGTGTCTGAACAATGCGGTTTTAGCGATGTTATTCATTTTTACAAGACTTTCAGG
>NZ_BDHF01000075.1:0-6277 GCF_054786115.1 Treponema sp. R80B11-R83G3
TTCCGGTGCTAATGTTAATCATTTAGAGTTGCTCTCTGGCGAAGAGGGCATCAGGATTGTAAGCGCCGTTGTAGACATTACAGGGGATTTTAACGTAAACAATACAAAATTAACGCTGGACGGCTCCGGCGCAAGCAGCATAAAAGCCGTGAATATTACTATTGGCAATATTTCCGCATTGAATAATACGGATAAGATACTAGTGGAAGCCGGTAGTAATATATTTGTTAACGGTACTATTGATATGGCCAATACGGTAACACTGGAAGCAGTCGGCAATATAACCGTTAGCGGTAAAATTACCGCATATCAGCTAACTGCGAAAGCGCCAACCGGCACCGTGTCAATTGATGCGGTTGAAATAAATTTATCAAACAATGGTAATGAACGCGAGAACGCGGCAATTTATATCGTTGCCGATAATTTTATTGTTACGACAACGTCCGCGAATTCAATTATTCCCGGAGGGGCAGGAGGTCATCTTTGTTTAACGGTAAATACCCAATGGGCGGATATTAATGGCGTTGTTGACGGTATTGAAGGAGTGCCGGGTACGCTTGGAGCGCGCTGGCATCAGCATATTTCCGGTGTTGTTATAACAGGAGAGATAATCTACAGTTTTACAGAGGATTCAAACGGAAACGGCAAATTAGACAGGATTAGGGTACAGTCCAATTATGCGATGAATGGAGATTTTTCCGATTTTGATATAACTGTAGAAGGGTATATGATTGACAGATCAAAAGGTACTGACGGATTCCAGATGGTCAGCGCGGTTACCGGAAAAACGCCTTTTGATTATGATTCATTTTATATTTATCTGAAAGAAGCTTCTGATATTGACGGCGGAAATACACCCCTGTGGACTGTTACGAGAAATACGTCGCTTTTATCCGCAACAGGCACTATATTAGGCGATCCTGCGGCAGATAAAAATATCAAACCCATTGACACCATTCCCCCGCGCATAGCCTATACTCTTACCCTTCCGGGGCATCCGCAGACTTACGCGCAAATATCAGAACCGGCGATTTCTGATTCAGGCGTTGTTTCCGCTTCATTCGACGGCGTTTCAAATGTTAACGCGCAATCGGCGGGTCTTGGGTATCTTTTTGAACATTCAAATTCCTATATGGCGGATGATCTCGCGTCGTTACCTGATATTTATCAGGATACGGCGGCAACAGTTGTTAACGGTTATTTCAAAATAGACAGTATAGTTGATAAAGAGCCTAAGCCGGACTGGAGCGTAATTAATCCCGCGTGCCCGCCTAAATATCCTCTAAACTGGGGATATACGGTAAACGCTAAAGTAATTAACGAAATCGGTAACGCTCAAAGCGCGGACGGTACCGTGTCTTTTTCCAATGTTTTTACGCCGCCAAATAAATTACTAACTGTCGATATGATGACAAGACTTTCTAAAGGCGACGGTTCTCTTGTTACGCCAAATACTCCCAATATCGTAATACGCCGCGTTACCGATGTTATGATTTCGATAGCTCCTTCAACCGCTAATTCTTCTAATTCCGGCGGTGATGATTATTTTGTGTGGCCGGTGTGGGCGAAACCTCGTACAATTAACGCCGGAACTATTTGGCAATTTGACGGAACCGCTTATCTTGAAAAAAATCTTATAGAAGAGAATAACGGCATTGAACTTCAGGCGCGCATAAAAAATAATAATATGACGGGTAACTTGGAATTTTTCTGGACTATGGCGGATATTCCCGCTGATACGCGCAATCCAAAAGAAGCGACCGAAGCAAAAAAAGTCGGCGGTTTATGGCTGCCTAATGTATCGGGAATTTCTCCCTTGTATTATTATGTTCTCTTGTCCGATGGAATTAATAAAAATTCCGCGTCTTCATCTTCCCAACTTTTTAATTTTGATATAACATCTGACGCTCTTGTAAACAGCAAGAAATTTGAGTTTATTTTCCGGTTTGCGAATTCCGATATGTTTGCCGCCCGTCTTGACTCGCCGCCCGGCGTAATCCCAAATAACTGGTACGCTCTTATCCGTCCTTTCAGTTTTGATATTCAAAGCATACGCCAGCAGAGAGGCGGCGTTACCATCATGAACAATGTTATTAATTCGGATAAAAAAGAAACAGCGTATATCCGCTATAATCTTCCACGCTCCGGCAGAGTAACAATTCAAATTTACACGTTGGACGGCTCGTTGGTTAAATCCATCAGAAGAAATGAACACCGCGAAACCGGCACTTATGTTGACACATGGGACGGTTCAAATAACGGAGGAAGGGCAGTAGCGCGCGGAATGTACTTTGTGCGCGTTGTTGGCCCTGATATTGATGAAATCAGAAAAATTATGGTTGTAAAATGATGACAGAAAAAAACGACAGCGCAAAGCGCGATGACACGAAGAGCGATAGCGCAAAAAGCGCCAGCGCAAAGAGCGCCTTTACCGCGATTATTGGCCGCCCAAGCGTGGGCAAATCCACGCTCCTCAATAAAATGTGCGGCGAAAAAGTCGCTATTGTAAGCAAAGTGCCGCAGACTACACGTAACGCGATTAAGGGAATAGTGAACCGCGAAGAAGGGCAATTAGTTTTTGTAGACACTCCCGGGCGGCACACAAGCGAAAAAAAAATGAATAAAAAACTAATGGAAGTTTCCACCCGCGCTTTAACGGATAGCGACCTTGTTCTGTATGTTTTAGACGCCCTTCGCGCTCCCGGGCAGGAAGAAGAAGAAATTGCCGCCCTTCTAACCCCGTTATCTGAAAAAACCGTAATCGCCGTAAACAAAATGGACGCCCCCGGCGCGGACTTTACCCGAGCGAAAGAATTTCTTGCCCAGCGCATGCCCTCTGTCGCAGATGAGCGCATCTTCCCTGTTTCCGCCAACACAGGCTCAGGGCTTGACGATCTACTTCGCGCCTTATTCGCCCTCGCCCCCGAAGGGCAGCCCCTTTATGGGGACGAGTACTACACTGATCAGGAGACAGGTTTTCGCATAACGGAAATTATCCGCGAACAGGCAATTAACCGCCTGCGCCAAGAATTGCCCCATTCACTGTACGTTGACGTCGCCGACATGGAATTTAAAGATGAGAAACTTTGGGTAAGGGCGTTTATCATTGTAGAGCGCGAATCTCAAAAAGGCATGGTGGTTGGCAAGGGCGGAGAGATGATCAAGACGATACGTCTTGCCTCTTTAAAGGAATTAAAAAAAATATTTGACTGGAAAATCGATCTTGATTTGCGCGTAAAAACCGGCAAGGACTGGCGGCATAATGATCACACGCTTAGGAAATTAATCGAAAATACCTCACACAAAGGACGCTAAAGAAAAGAATAGAAGAGCGCAAAGAGGGATTAAAGGTTTTTGTCTGTTATCTTATCGTAAAGCTCACGCAAAGCTTTTAAACGAGCCTATCTTAAAAATTGTGTAAATGGCCATAAAATAGTAGAAATACCGAAGGAGAAACTATGGTCATGGCACGAAAGAAAGAGAAAAAAGAAAAGGATATTATCGGCCAACTGTTAGATAATATCGATTTCCGCTTTTCAACGATCAGATTATTTCGATGTACTCGTTTGGGATGAGCGACCGTGACATAAAGTCGCATATAGAAAAAGCATACAACGTGGAAGTGTCGCCCGATCTGGTAAGCCGCGTGACGAATGAAGTCATCGAAGAAGTAAGGGGCGAAATTTTGGATGGAGGTGTTAACGCAATTTAAAAACCGCAGGGTTGAAGACATCCTCATCGCCTGCATGGACGGGCTTTCGGGCTTTCGGGCTTTCCCAACGCGTTACGCGCAATATACCCTCAGACGCGGATTCAGGTTTGCATTGTCCGCATGGTCAGGAATTCGACTAAATTTATTTCCTACAAAGACCTTAAAAAACTGTGCGCAGATCTGAAGACTATTTATACGACTAACCGATTGAGTCGTTAAATTATTCTTTACGAAAGATCATTAAAAACAAATTGATCTTTGTTCCTTTGTGCTCTTCTTATATATTACATCATATTTTGACGTTCTTCATTCCTTTGGAAGACTCTATATAATCAACGGTATTGACGACTTCATAGCCCATTCTGCGCCCCTGTAATCTTTTCCCTATCTGTGCTACACTTCCACTATGTCAACAGATGATAAAAAAATAATTTACTCCATGCACAAAGTTTCAAAAAAGCATGGGACAAAACAGGTTCTTAAAGATATCAGTATCTCCTACTTTTATGGCGCGAAAATCGGCGTAATCGGCCTTAACGGGTCGGGTAAGTCGAGTCTTTTAAAAATTCTCTCAGGCAAGGATACAGAGTTTGCGGGGGAAACTTCAATCAGCCCCGGATTTTCAATCGGTTTTCTTGAACAGGAGCCGTATCTTGAGCAGGGCAAGACTGTTAAGGAAATCGTGTCTGAGGGGGCAAAAGAGTTGGTCGCCCTCCTTGCGGAGTTTGACAAGGTAAGCGAAGCGTTTGGAGAGCCTGACGCGGACTACGACAAACTCGGCGCTAAACAGGCGGAATTGCAGGAAAAAATTGAAGCCGCAGACGGTTGGAATTTGGACAGCCGCCTTGAGCTTGCAATGGAAGCCCTTCGCTGCCCTCCCGGCGATGAGGTTGTCGATCACCTTTCAGGCGGCGAGAGGCGGCGCGTCGCCCTTTGCCGTCTGCTCCTGCAAAAGCCTGACATCCTGTTACTTGACGAGCCGACCAACCACTTGGACGCTGAAACTGTGGCATGGCTGGAACGCCATCTGCGGGATTACGCAGGCACCGTTATCGCAGTAACGCATGACCGCTATTTTTTGGACAATGTAGCCGGCTGGATACTGGAGCTTGACCGGGGAGAGGGAATTCCATGGAAGGGAAATTATTCAGGCTGGCTGGAACAAAAAGAAAAACGCATGGAACAGGAAGAAAAAGGCGAAAGCGACAGGCGCAAAACTTTACAGCGCGAACTTGAATGGATACGCATGAGCCCCAAAGGACGGCACGCAAAGAGCAAGGCGCGTATTACCCAGTACAAAAAACTTTTTCAAGACGATGAGAGGGACCGCTCACGGGGAGCGGTATCAAACAATAAAATTACTATTCCCGCCGGTCCGCATTTGGGTAAACTTGTAATCGAGGCGGAAGGATTATCAAAATCTTTCGGGGACAAACTGTTATTCGACAACATGAGTTTTACGGTGCCGCCGGGAGCGTGCGTGGGCATAATCGGGCCGAATGGCGCGGGGAAGACCACTCTCTTTAAACTGATAACGGGCGGCGAAAAGCCGGATTCGGGAACTATAAAACTTGGAGAAAGCGTAAAAATTGGTTATGCCGACCAGATGCGCGCCACTCTTGACGGCGAAAAAAGCGTTTGGGAGCAGCTTTCTGACGGACAGGATTTGATTAAAATCGGCACGGGAACAAGCGCGAGGGAAGTCAACTCACGCGCCTACTGCGCATGGTACAATTTTTCGGGCGCGGATCAGTCCAAAAAAGTGGGAGTCCTTTCCGGCGGAGAGCGCAACAGGCTTAACCTTGCGATGATGTTAAAAGAAGGGGCGAATGTTCTTTTGCTTGACGAGCCGACAAACGATCTAGACGTAAACACGTTACGCGCTTTGGAAGAAGCTTTGGACGCTTTCGCCGGAGTGAGCCTTGTAATCAGCCACGACCGCTGGTTTTTAGACCGCATCGTCACTCACATATTAGCCTTTGAAGACGGCGAAGTTATTTGGTACGACGGCAACTGGTCAGAATACGCCGACTGGCGCAGAGAGAAACTAGGCTCCGCCGCCGACAGCCCGCACCGTTATGTGTACCGCAAACTGGAACGATAATTTATTCCAAAAATTTCTCAGTGAAGCCCACGCATAGCCCTCGGACAATAACATTGCTAATTGGTTTATGTTCTTTGTACCTTTGTGATCTTTGCGTGAGGTCTTATAGAATAATTGTGGTCATGTAAAGTGATTCATGCTATGTTAATGTATGGATAAAACAGAGGCACAGGCGCAAATGTTCGCTAACCGTTTGCAAAAACGGTTTCGCCATCTTAAAAAATGGGCGGCAAGGTACAGCATTGGCGCTTTCAGGCTTTACGACCGTGATATTCCCGAAATACCGCTTGTTTTGGATTTTTACGGGGACTACTGCAATCCCAATAACGCCGCTCTTTGCGGCGCCCTGTATAAGCGTCCCTATGAAAAAGATGAAAATGAAGAAGAGCAATGGCTTTCCATAATGAAAGAAGCCGCCGCCGCCGCGCTGGGAATAGCCGCCGAGAGAGTATTTTTAAAAC
>NZ_BDHF01000076.1:0-6232 GCF_054786115.1 Treponema sp. R80B11-R83G3
AAAAATAAATTCACAGCCGTTTTTCGCTCCCCATACATAAAAAATACCCGCTGCAGTTTCATAAAGATAGTTGGATTTAGTCCAACTTTTAACCTTATTTTCATAAGCCTTTATGCTTCATCCGCATACAAATAAAAATAAGTTTTGGCAATTCAAAAAGATATAGGAGTTTCCTACAATTTTCGGAAACAACAATTTCAACCCGCCTTCCTCATTTATCATCGCTTAATAAAAATAAAGGTTTAAGCGTTATCAGTATTTAGGTAAAATTGGAAATTTTACGCATGGTTTTATTTTCACGGAGCCATAAGCAAAAGTAATTGGGATAAACACGCAATTTTTATCAGGGCAAAAAAAATCCCCCGTTGCCGTAGCTTCGGGGGTTACAGGTTTATAACAGGTTATTAGGCTTGTTTCCGCTCCTCTTGCGGTATGCCCTGTACGGGAAAAGAAAACACATTAGGCGGCATTTCCGTTGTCTGCGTTTTATCCTGAACAGGCTGTAACAACGCCTCTTGTATTTCTTTCGCCTTCACAAATTCAAGAGGGTCAAAATGCGTATAACGCTCCGTCATTCTTTCGCTCTTATGCGTGGTTATCGCCTGCGCTTGTTCCGTTGTCATACCGCCCTTTAGCATTTCCGTATTGAAAAAATGCCGCCAAGCGTGAATATGCAAATTCCGCTCTTTTATTTCCGCGCTGCTAATGCCGATGTTTACCAACGCCTTGCGCAGATACATTAAAACCGTTTTACGGCAAATAGGGCTACCGCCGCCGTCCGTAGAGAATAAATATCCGTCCCCGCTTTTTTCTTTCAGTAATTCCAAATCCGCAATCAAAGAAGCGGGAAGCGGAATATTATGTTTGTCCTTTGTTTTAGTCAGCCTGTAGCCGTAATTGTCATGTTGCATACAAACGTAAATATGATCGTCAAAAAGACAACTCCCTTTAAGACCTAAAATCTCGGATACTCTCATGCCAGACAACGCCGCCACTTTATTCACAGTACAGGTAATATGGCTGTTTTCCCACACCTTGCGCCAATCGCCCACAAACAATTTTTTGAATTCAAGCGGCGTAATAATCTTAATAGTATCAGCGTCATTTATCAGCCGTTCCACTTTGGCGGTAGGGTCAACAGGAATTATCCCACGTTCCACAGCCTCAATCATCATAGTTTTGAAAGTTCCGTAGTAGCCGTTAATGGTCGTGTTTTTATATTTTTGTTTTATAAGGCTGTCCAAAAAAGCCTCAATCACGGCGGGGGTAATAGCGTCCATTTTCATATTTTTGAAATACGGCAATACCACTTTATCAAGATTGCGTTTCATGTGGTCTGAATAACTTTGCGTCAGGTTCGCCCGTTTCCGTCTTTTTTTCAGGTACTCGCAATTTTCCCAATCCCACCAGTTCACGGAATATTCGCCGAAGGTGGGCATATCGTCTTTTCTTGGCAACAAAGCTCCTTGTTTTAAAAGCCTGTTTACAAGCACCCTTGCCGCCGTCTTATTGGTCTGCCCCGTAGACCTGCCCCGCGTCCGCTTGCCGTTTTCATCGTAAGCGTAGTAATAAACAACCCGCCTACCCGAAGAAGTAACCCTGAAATACAGGGTAAAATCATTATGAATCTTCATAACTACCTCTTTTTTGGGAATATGATGTCTTTTATGATTACACCGAATTCCCATAATTTTTTGCGTAAAAATCAGCAACGCTAATTTCTTATGGGATAAGCATTTACGGAAACCGTTTATTTTGTAATTAGGTAAAACGTGCAGTTTTCCTTCTGTTCGGTATGGTAACGCTGGTCAGCCCGTTGGCGGAAAAAGCCCCATCCCCGATGGAGGTAACAGAAGAAGGTATTGACACCGGAGTTTTTTTTGCCGGCCATGAAACCAATACGCTCTTGGCTTTGTTATATAAAACGCCATTCTGTGAACTATATACCGTATTGCCTTCAGCGACATTTATTGCGGTAAGATTGCTATTTTCGCTAAACGCCCCTTTCCCGATGGAGGTAACGCTGTTGGGTATGGTAACGCTGGTCAGGCTGTTGCTGGAAAAAGCCCCTGCCCCGATGGTTGTAACGCTGTTAGGGATGGTAACGCTGGTCAGTCCTTGTCCGGAAAAAGCCCCTTCCCCAATAGCCGTTATAGTCACGCCTCCGATTTGGGCGGGGATGACGATAACCGTATTCGTGTCTGGCCAGGTCATCAGATAAGTGGTAATGGTCCCTTTTCCGTCCGTCATAAAATTGCTTGCTTTTTGCGCGAATACTGCCGCACACAGTGCCGTACATAGTAATAATGCGATTACTGTTCTTTTCATCTTTAATACTCCTTTTGTGTTATATAAAAAGCCTTTGTATAAGGCGTTTTTAGCACTGTACTGAATAAATTCTTTGGGCATACATCGTGGTAAAAAATTATGATCGCTTCTTTAACCCGATGAAAAATTTAATCCCGTTTATAATGCCAAGTGCGAGAAGGCCGATAGCGCCGATACTCAGGAGAGTGCCAGAAATAGCAGTTAAAAAAGGGATTCTCGCTTTAGAGAGTATTGTCAGCGCGCCCGCAGCCGTGATTAAAAAACCGGCTTTTCTATCCGCCGTGTCTTTTGACATAAGAGAGCCGATGCCGACAAGGCAGACAATTCCTCCAATGATAAGCCCAAAAACTTTGAAGCGGGCAAAGATGTTCAGGAGGAAGAGAAAAATTCCGCCGGCGGCGTAACCGATAGCGGAAATCCCAAGTTTGGATAAACTTGACGTTGACGGAATATCGTCTATTTTTTCTACATCATTCATTCCAGCATTATACACTCCTTTCCGCCGCTTCGACAACATTCTGCAAGAGCATCGCGACAGTCATTAGGCCAACGCCGCCGGGTACCGGCGTAAAAAACGCGGCCTTTTCCGCTACGGCGGGATCAACGTCGCCGCAGACGCGGTAGCCTTTTGCGGCGGCTGAATCGGGGACGCGGTTTATTCCCACGTCGATTACAGTCGCTCCTTCTTTTACCATTTCAGGTTTGATAAATCCCGTTTTTCCAGCCGCCGCTATCAAAATGTCCGCTTGCAAAGTATGGCGAAAAAGGTCTTTAGTTCCCGTGTGGCAGATAGTTACAGTCGCGTTGTATTCTCGGCGTATCAAAAGATTTGCAAGCGGTTTCCCCACAATGTTAGATCTTCCCACCACTACGACATTCGCTCCTGATACGGGAATATTGTACTCTTTTAAAAAAACAAGAACGCCATGCGGCGTACACGGCAAAAATCCGGGTCTGTCCAGCACCATATTCCCGACCGAAACAGGATGAAAGCAATCCACGTCTTTTTCAGGGACGACTGCCGCATTTATCTTTTCCTCGTCAATGTGTTTTGGCACAGGAGACTGAACAAGAATGCCATGTACTTTTTTATCTTTGTTAAGATTGGCTATTAGAGAAAGAAGTTCCGCCTCGCTTGTCATTTGCGGAAGCCTTATGTCGAGGCTCTCCATGCCTGCTTCAGCTAACGCCTTTTCCTTAGATTTTACATAAGATAAGCTCGCCGGGTCTTCGCCGACAAGCACCACCGCAAGACAGGGCGTAATTCCCTTTTCGCGTAACGCCTCGGCTCTTACTTTTACGCTCTCACGAATTTTTTGCCCAAGTTTCTTTCCATCCATTATTACTGCTGACATTTATTTCTCCTCTAAAGGCGTTATCACCATGAAACGACCGGCTTCCGCTGTTACAGAAAAATCCCCGTCCACAGCGACATTGCTTAAACCGAAGAAACCGCGATCCCACGGAAGACCGGCAAGCGGCCATTTAAGCCCCTTGCTTGTTGCTTCCCACGGACCTGAACCAAACGGAAACCCTGAAACACGGGCGTTTGCTTCCATGCGGCAGGAAAGTTCGTTATGCGTTGGGTCCGCGTCAATGCAGAAGATGTTTTCCGCGTCGGTCATCCAACGGGATGGAACCAGTTCTCTTTCATAAAGGGAACGAATCGCGAAAATGAGGTCTATCCTGCCGCCGCCTCCGCCTATCAGCCAAATATCCTCGCAGCCTTTTTCCACTGCAAGAGATATGGCCAGTTCCGTATCGGTAAAATCCTTTTCGTGCGTATGGCGAATAACGCGTTCCGGCGGCCATGCGGATAGGCGAGATTGGTCTTCAAGAGAATCCATATCGCCGATAATCCAATCGGGTTTTAGTCCGGCGCTCAAGGCCGCCTGAAAACCGGAGTCGGCGGCGATAAACATCGCGCCTTTTGCTTCGGTATTCAGCAAGCCTTTTATTACCTGCGCTTTCGGTCCCTGCCCGCCTGTAAAAATTATTCCCAGCAAAATTCCTCCAAGATTTCAACCACGAACCACATGAACCAACACGAACAAGAAGTGTAGTAAAAAACTAACATAAAAAGTATACTTAATTATTAAGGGAAATTCAATTGTTAAAAACCATTCATCCGGTACTGAAAGAAATTGCCGCTATTTTTAAAAACAACGGGAAACAGGCATACCTTGTGGGCGGAGCGGTGCGGGATATGATAAGAGGGAAAGATATACATGACTGGGATTTAGCTACGGACGCATTGCCGCAAGAGGTGACATATTTTGTCAGACGCGCGGGGGGGAAGGTTATTCCTACCGGCATTAAGCATGGGACTGTTACTGTTTTGTACAAAAAAAACAGCGTGGAAGTTACCACTTTTAGAACGGAATCTGACTATTCGGACGGGCGCAGGCCGGATCAAGTCAAATTTTCAAATAATATAGAAGAAGACTTATCAAGGCGCGATTTTACGATGAACGTGATCGGCCTGCGCCTGCCGGATGGAGAAATAGTTGATCCGTTTAACGGGGCGGATGATATTAAAGCGGGAATAATCCGCTGCGTGGGGATAGCAAGCGAAAGATTTAACGAAGACGGTTTGCGCCCGTTACGCGCAGTCCGCTTTTCCGCGCAACTCGGCTTTGAGATAGAGAAAAACACATTAGACGCAATTAACGGCGCTCTTAACGTCAGCGCGAAAGTTTCTTGGGAGCGCGTGAGGGATGAAATTGATAAGATACTCGCCTCCCCCTATCCCTCCCGCGCCTTTCTTCTGATGGAAAAAACCGGGCTTTTGGAACTTTTTTTGAAAGAGCTTGCCGTCTGCCGAGGCGTTGAACAGAAAGGCTTTCATCAGTTTGACGTTTTAGATCATTCGCTCCTTGCCTGCGATTATGCCGCCGCAAAAAATTATTCACACGAAACGCGCCTAGCCGCCTTGTTACACGACATCGGCAAGCCTGATGTTCGCAAAATGGACGAAAACGGCGTTTGGACATTTTACCGTCACGAGGAAATTGGCGCTTCTATGAGCCATAAAATTCTCAGGCGGCTATGCTATTCAAACGAAGTAATTGACGGCGTTTGCCATTTAGTAAAAGAGCATATGTTTCACTACACTGAAGATTGGTCAGACGCCGCCGTCCGCCGTTTCATTGCGCGTGTGGGTGAATCTGCTCTTGAAGACCTCTACCGTTTGCGCAGAGCGGACGCTTTTGCCTTAGCCGGAAAAGAGACCGAACCCATGAATCTGACGGCGTTATCTGACAGAGTAAAAAAAGTTTTGGCGCAGGAACATGCTTTCACTTTGAAAGACCTCGCGATTTCGGGAAATGATTTAATGACGATTGGCATTGAGAGCGGAAAAACAATGGGAATAATTTTAAAAGAACTCTTGGAAACAGTGCTTGACGATCCCGCGCAGAATACTAAAGAGAAGTTGTTGGAGATAGCGGGGAAGATTGTTAAGGATAGATTGTGAGGGACTGTGCGCCCTTCGGCAAGCTCAGGGAGCGCTATTTGTGGACACTGAGCTTGTCGAAGTATAGAAGTGTCATATCCCATTACACCCAATTTTCAATTTTTAAATCTTTTATTCGTTCAAATTCCCTAACATTATTTGTAACCAAAGTCATATTTAACGATTTTGCGTGTGCGCCTATCAACATATCAAATGGTCCTATCAAACAATTTTTATCTTTTAAATCTTTTTTTAATATTCCGAATTCTTTTGCGGCATTTTCGTCAAAATGTTTTATACCCATAATTGACAAAAATTCCAATAATGCAAGTTGATTCCTTTCTTTATATGAACTATCCGCGTTTGCGCTCCCAAATTCCAATTCAGCTAATGTGATGGTCGATATGTATAATCCTTTTTTCTTATTCAGTTTCACGGTGAGAGCGTATA
>NZ_BDHF01000077.1:0-6451 GCF_054786115.1 Treponema sp. R80B11-R83G3
GATAATGTACGATGACATGGGCTGCTTTTTTACACTGCCGCCCGATTTTCCAAAAACGCTTAGGAAAAAATTAAATTGGCCAAAGTCCGGCTCCGAGACGTATGACTTTTACCTCATCAGCGCATAAATCAAGAATTGTAGAAAAAATCCTATCCCGTTCTTCGCCGCCGTCAAGGATAAGATCCAAACCGTCAATTTCGTCAAGTTCCCATCCGCTTTCAAATAGTTCGTCTTCGGGAATTGGCGGCAGTTCCGTGGCAGCCTCTTCGACATGATGAGCGTAAAAATCTTCGCCGCCCGTCATGCTCTTTTTTGCCGTTATTGAATAGAGCGGGGATTTAAGCGTTTCAATCAGGCGGATTGGAACAGGGTAATCGGGTATGCGCACGCCCAACTCATGACGGCGGATATCAAGAAATTTTTCAGTTCCCGACAGTGTTTTTAAAATAAATACATAAGGTCCGGGGGAAAGCCTGTTAATCAGCCTGAAACGGGTATTGTCCATGCTGACAACTTCCACAAATTGGGAAATGCTTGAGCAAAGGAGCGTGAAGTGCCTTTCGTCCCTTTCACCTGAAAGTTTTCTTAATTTTTTAATAGCGGCAGGCGATTTAATAGAGCAAACAATGCTCCAGCTTGTGTCGGTCGGGAGCGCGACAAGCCCTCCGTTTTCCAGCGTCCTTGCGGCGCGGTTTAGTATTCTGTCGTCAATATTGGAGGGGATAATATATTCAGTCATTTTTTACGGAACCCACATAAGCTTGTCGGGGGCGGATTCTTTTAGAAAAATATTGTTATAACGCCCTGAATGTTTAAATGAAGTTATTTCAGGAAAATAAGTTTGCATAAAAAACCATAGCACGTCGGCCATTACATTTGAGGAATCTGTTAGAGCGTAACGATACCAGATTTCTTTTTCATCAAGTATTTTTCGCATCTTTTCATTATCTTTGCATAATTCTGGGTCGGTAAGCCGCCTTATTTCGCTTCTAAGTCCGCCGTAGTCTGTTTTTCCAACAAAAAATAACCTTAGACGGTTACTTTCGTCCATCCAGTATATTTCAAAGACTCCGGCAAGAGCGGGGACTTTAGTGATAATATCATAACGATCAGCCTTGGAAAGAGGTGACCATTCGACGGAATAATAAGCGTCTCCGTTCTTTTCAGCCATTGTAATGCCGTATTTCATAGCTCACTTTAACATATCGGGATGACATTTTCTATACATAAATAGTTATGATTGTATGAAAAACGATACACTTCGAGATAGATTCGGTTCATTATTGATTGTCTCCTTTTTCCTAATTCCTTATCTGGTAAAGAATTACAGCAAAATAATCAAACATTAACCTACTTGGCATGAATATTGCTATGTAATAGGTGTGCATTTTGTCATTGAGGAGGCAAGAGGAAAATATGAATAAAAAAACACAAAAAGCGAATGAAAATTTACTTGAAACATATTATAAGCAGATAAAGGCATTTCCCCTTTTATCTTTTGAAGAAGAATTGGAATTGTCAAAACAGATACAGAACGGAAATACCGCCGCGCTTCATACTCTTGTCAATTCAAACCTTCGGTTAGTTGTAAAGATAGCCGGAATGTA
Source organism: Treponema sp. R80B11-R83G3 (assembly GCF_054786115.1). Lineage (NCBI taxonomy): Bacteria > Pseudomonadati > Spirochaetota > Spirochaetia > Treponematales > Treponemataceae > Treponema > Treponema sp. R80B11-R83G3. The sequence goes on from NZ_BDHF01000077.1 coordinate 1,608, forward strand.
CAATATTCCAGGCATTTCAAAAATGGACATGATTCAGGAGGGGAATATCGGGCTTTTAAACGCGGCGAAGAAATACGATTTCCGCAAGAACGTGCGTTTTTCTACATATTCAAGCTGGTGGATAAAACAGTTTATCAGCCGTTACATTTCCAGCAGGCGGTATTTTGTCCGTTTGCCTCAGCGTAAAGAAGAAACATTACGAAGGATTCAAACCACATACAGCGTTCTCTGCCAAAGTTTGATGCATCAGCCTAAAAATTCCGACATTGCCAGAGAGCTTGGCATTTCCGTTCATGTTGTTGATTCTTTTGCAGGGTATACCGCCGATTCAATGTCTTTTGATCAGTACATAAGCGATGATGACAGCGTCAGCGCGGTAGATGTTCACGAAGATTATACTTACAACCCTGAGCGCGACCTGATGAAGAAAGCCTCCCGCGACAATGCTCTGCATATTTTAAGCAAATTAAAAGATAAAGAAAAGCACATTATCAGCCACCGCTATCAATTGAACGGCTGTGAGCGCTGCACATTAAGGGAGATAGGGGATAAACTGGATATTTCTCCGGAAACTGTCCGTCAGATTGAGCAGAAGGCGCTTAGGAAAATAAAAAATCACGCGAAAGAATTAAGAGAGTGCCTATACGTTGAGGCAATTTAATATATAATGATTGAATGATCACTTGCGGCGCGTTGGTTATTTATAAAAACAAACCCGCGATTGTTAAAGACCATGCGGACGGAAAATTTTCCATTTCCCTTCAAAACGGCGAACAGGTAAAGGTTCGCGACAAAGATATTGAAACGCTCCATGCCGGTCCTGTAAATAATTTTAATGAAATTGAGCGCGGCAGTCCCGCCCCATCCGCTGTTCGTGAAGCGTGGGAATTGTTATCAGGCGAAGGCGCGTCGTTGTCATTAAAAGATTTAGCCGGTTTTATTTTTAATGAATATACTCCTTCTTCCGCCTACGCCGCGTATTGCGCTTTAAAAGACGGTTTGTATTTTTGCGGCACTATTGACGCTGTTATTCCGCGAAGCAAGGGCGAAGTAATTTCCGAAGAATCAAAAAGGGAGGCCGTGCGGCTTGAGTCAGGCGAGAGGATGCAATTTCTGAATCGGCTAAAGGCGCGCGTAAAAAATCCCGCCACCAATAAACTCTTGCCTGAAGACGCGCGTTATCTTCAGGACGTGGAAGCTCTTGCTTTTGGCAAATCAATAAAGAGCAGGACAATGAGGGATTTAACTTTAAGTGAAACGCCGGAAGACGCCCATTTGTTGCTCCTTAAAACCGGCTTCTGGACGGGAATGGTTAATCCTCATCCAAGCCGCTTCGGCGTTTCGCTCTCCGGCGCGTCCGTTTGCCCAGCGTCTCCTCCCGAAGAACAGCGGTGTGACTTATGCAGTCTTGCCGCATTCGCCATTGACAGCCCGTGGAGCCACGACCCCGACGACGCAGTTTCTGTTGATAGCGAAGAAGGTAAAAGTATTTTATATGTTCATGTCGCAGACCCAGCCGCCTCAATTTCTTTTGACAGTCCCGAGGAGAAAGAAGCCCGCGACAGGGGCGCCACTCTTTATCTTCCGGAAGGCGCCGTCCGAATGTTAGCGCAGGACGCAATTCCAATGTTTGCGCTAGGTCTTTCTGAAAAGTCTTTCGCGTTAACATTTAAAATGACAATTGATAAAGACGGCGCTGTTTTAGATACGGAAATATTTCCCTCTGTCGTAAAAGTACTGCGTATGACTTATGAAGAAGCGGACAGGGTAATGGATACGGATCAGACCGATTCGGCGGCGTTACGGGAACTTTTTTCCCTGTCACAAAAGATTTATAACCGCCGCATGTCGTATGGCGCCGTTAATATTGATCTTCCCGGCGTTCACATTACGGTTGAAAATGAGAAAATAGAAGTAACGCCGATAATTGACTACCGCAGTTCTTTTTTGGTTAAGGAGTGCATGATTGCCGCTGGTGAGGGCGCGGGAAACTGGGCGGCGGGAAAGAGGCTTCCTTTTCCGTATATCAGCCAGGAAGTGGAAATGCAGGGAAAAGTTTTAGGCGGTTTTGCGGGTTCCATGCAGTTGCGCAAATGTATGAGGCCGCGAACTCTTTCCGTAAAACCGGGGCGGCATCAGGGGCTGGGACTGGACACCTACACGCAGGTGACAAGTCCTCTGCGCCGTTACACCGATTTACTCGCCCACATTCAAATAAGAGCCTTCCTGCGCGGCGACAAAACTCTTTCCTCCGATGACGTTTCGGCGCGTCTTGGTTTCAGCGAAGCGGCAGTAACCGCTGCCGTTCACGCGGAAAGGGCATCCGACAACCACTGGAAAATGGTTTATTTATCTGACAAAAAAGATTCAGTCTGGGACGCGGTAGCCACAGAAAACAAAGGCAGCCGCTGGGCGGTAATTATTCCCCGTTTAGCGCTGGAAGCGCAAGTTTCCCTACAGAGGGATGTTGCGCCTAACGATAGGGTGAAACTAATTTTAAAATCAGCCAATATCGCCAAAGGCGAAGCCGTCTTCACACAGTCAATTTAAGTGAGCAGTGAGCAGTGAATAGGGAGTGGGGGAGCAGTGAGCAGTTAGCAGTTAGCAATGAGCAATGAGCAATGAGCAATGAGCAGTGAGCAGTGAATAGGGAGCAGTGAATAGGGAGTGGGGGAGCAGTTAGCAGTTAGCAGTTAGCAATGAGCAATGAGCAGTGAGCAGTGAGCAGTGAGCAGAGAATAGGGAGTGGAGTTGTTATTAGCAAGCGTGGCGTGGTACTTTACGCACCGATAGCAAACAAGAACACTGCTCATTGCTAACTGCTCATTGCTCCCCATTATAGTTAAAACAACGGATAGAGTGTCCGGCGCTTGCTTGCGTTAACTCTGGGTGTTCGCGCAGGCATCTTTCGCTTGCATTAGGGCATCTGGGGGCGAAAGAACATGATGCGCCGGTAATTTGCGTTGCGCTAGAAGGCGGGGATTTATTCGCGTTCTCCGTCTCGGTGACAGCGGATTTTCCGGGGGAGATTCCAGCGGCGGATGAGAACAATAGGCGAGTGTATGGATTAAGCGCGTCACGGTACAGGTTCTCTGCGGGGGCTTCTTCCATCAATTCGCCTTTGTACATTACGCCGATTCTATCGCAGAAGTAACACGCCACTTTTAAGTCGTGGGCTATGAATAAAAAGGACATATTTCTCTTTTTTCTGATGTCGAGTAACAAATTGAGAATCTGCCCTTGGATTGACACGTCTAGGGCGGAAACTACTTCATCGCAGATTAAAACTTCAGGTTCCATTAAAAGGGCGCGGGCAATGGAGATTCTCTGGCGCTGGCCGCCCGAAAACTCCGAAGGGCGTTTTTCAAGGTCTGCTGCCTGAAGGCCTACCTCTTCCAAAATGGCGGCGGCTTTTTCTCGAAGTTCCTTCTCGCTGACCCCGCGCTTTTTCAACGGTCGGCGGCAACCGGAAACTAAAACTTCATAAACGCTCATTCTCGGGTTAAGCGATCTTGCGGGGTCCTGAAAAACATAGCGTACCTTTTCGCGGTATTGCCTTAATGTCTCTTTTTTTAAACCGGCTATTGAGACTGGATCGTCTCCTTCGTAGTGCAGAATCTCCCCTGAATCGGCTTCGTACATCCGCACCAACATTCTCGCCGTAGTTGTCTTTCCGCAGCCGGATTCGCCGACAAGCCCGTAAGATTCGTTTTTATCAATATAAAACGAGATGTCATTTACGGCGTTTACAAAACGTCCGTAACGGGCAAAGAATCCCGCTTCCAGATTAAAGCGCTTGTATAAATGTGAGATTTTTAATATAGGCATAAGCTATCTCTATCTCCTTGCAAGTTAGTGAATAGTGTATAGTAGTATATGCAATGGTGTCAATCAATCTCCATCTGTAGAAACATTTACAGCGTTTAAACGGCAGTAAAGTATTTTTTGCAATATTATGCTAATTTCCTTTATTTTTTAATTTATTTTTAGTACCATTGCAAGGGGTATTTCATTTGAGGTTAAAATGATAAACATCGCTCTTATTGACGACCATCCTCTTGCGACTAACGGAATAGGCGCGTGGCTTAGCGGAACGGGCAGATTCACAATTTGCGGCACGGCGAAAAACCTTGACGAAGCGTCGGCGCTTATGAAACAGTTGGAAAATTTGCCCGATATTATCATTCTTGATATTTCTCTTGGGACGGAGGACGGTCTTGACTTTATCCCAATGTTAAAAGAAATTTGCGCGAAACGAGACGCGCCTATGCCTAAGATTCTTGTCTGCTCAATGTACGAAGACACTTTTTTGATACAACGCGCCATAGACCAAGGCGCGGGGGCTTATGTCTCAAAATCCTCAGAATCGGGAGAACTTATTACCGCCATAGACGCGCTTTTAGAAGGCGGCAATTATATTAATCCCCGATACCGTATAAAAAAACCAAAACACTCATTGTCTTTATTAACTCCCAGAGAGAACGAGGTTATAGTCTGCATTAAGCAAAACATGAACAACAAACAAATAGCCAAACGGTTGAATATCACTATTCGCACGGTAGAAAATCATATTTCGCATATTTATCTAAAAACCGGCGCTTCTTCGCGGGAAGAATTATTGGAACTTTAATTCGCAAAAACTCGTGCGTAAAACACTCACGACAAAAACTATTAAAAGCCTTAAAATTTTAATATATGAGTAATAGCGTGAATTTCAAAGAAAGGCGCGAGGGCTTTAGGGTACGTTTTCCCATCGGGGCAAAGCTGATAATCATCATCTCAATAATCGTATTGGCCTCCCTCGGTTCAATAACCGCGCTGGTGTCGTGGCTGGTGCGGGAAGA
>NZ_BDHF01000078.1:0-6200 GCF_054786115.1 Treponema sp. R80B11-R83G3
ATTATAAATTCATTTAAGTTATCTTTAGTTGGGTTTTGTTTATTCCAATCTATGTCCCACTCTTTTAGATTTATATACAAAGGTATTTTGTTGTTCCAATGTACCTTATGAAGCATATCTAAACAAAATTTACGCAGAATAACACTTTTTCCCGAACCTGGATCGCCTAGAACAAGAAACATTTTATCATTGTGGTATTTAATATTTTCCAACGCCTTGAGCAAATTGACTTGTTTATTATTAATATGCGCTTCAATATCAACAAATTTTTTCATGTTCCAATTAACATCGTCATCCAATTTATTTATGTACTTTATCAAATATTTACAAAAATTATCAATGTTTTCTTTACCGGCTTTTTTTATAAAAATATGCTTCTTATAAAACCAGGGGAATAATTTTATTAATGAATGGAATGTAAGCAATAAAAATAATATTATAACGCCAATGCTAATAAGCTCTATGGTTGAAATGCCGTCTGCTGATATAGATGGCGCAAAATGTTTAACTATGCTGGTTATTTTATTTGATAAAAATCGTCCGATTTGCTTTTTTAAATATGGAAGAAAAATCAAACTAATTGCCAGTTCCGCTAACCAAAAATCATGGAACCAGTTTTTTATGAATACAATTGTAAACAGGATGCCGTATAAAGCCGTGAATGTTATAGCGGTTTCAAGACCCAAAAGGGTATAAAAAATAAAAAATACCGCCGCAAGCATAAATATACCGCCTGCAAAGTTTTTTACATCCATTTAATTTCCTTTAATTAACAATCTCTCCTGTTAATCCTATTGCCATTACAGGGTAGCAATAATTGAATTGATAACAAACGCAGTCAATAACGATAATGCCGCCGCCGAACTGTAAGGAACTATTTGCGATTTTACTATATTGGAATTGTCTTTTTTACTGAATTTGATTAACACAACAAGACAGGCAAGCAGAGCAAAAATTATTTCCACAAACCTCATGTTTGCAAGATTTTTATTTTTTACCTCCCAAGTTTTTACCGTATTTACAATAAAATCTTTTGTGTATTGACCAGACATTGCAGATACCTCTTTATTAACGACTTCCACAGCAGTAACGCGCGGAGTAATGAATTTACCGGTTTCCGAGCTGGTTTTTAACGATGAATTGAGCATTGCCTCAAACGGAACGTCTGTTTTTCCCGCTATTTCCCGGCGTACCTCGGCGACTTCTTCGGAAAAGATAATAGGATTTGTCGTTGTTCGTCCGCGCATACCGTTTATAATCTCAGTAGTTGTTATCTGCAAATCGCTTTCCCGTCTTGATGCCCTGTCAAGTAAATTTCTAAAAGAAGGCGCGGGGTCATCAAAACCTATATTCTTGAGAACCCGTAACGCGACATAAATACGCTCAGATTGATTTTTATCGAACCCTGATTGTATTAACGAATAAAAATTCTGAGACATGCCTTTTCCGGTTGTAGAAAAGTAATTTACTAAACTATCAACTGCTTTCATACTCCATGTTCTCCCGTCCCATTTCCCTGTTTTATTCAAACTTATTTTGCCGGAACTTATAAACTCATTCATTTTTTTATTAATTATATTTTCAAGCCCGAAATACTTCAGAAACAGGTAAATATATACCTGATTAAGGGGAATACCGTGAATGTCATTTAAATTGTTTTCTGATAAACTGATAAATTGATCCGCTTTTTCCCCCAATGCGTTTCTCAAAACGGTATTGTTACCGGGAAACTGCATTATATAAAGCGAAAGCGCTCCAATAATAAAAGCGTCTTTATTTGTTTGAGCGCTAAAACCGCCGGAACTTGAATTGTTTAAGATCGCGATAAAACGGCTTATAGCGTCGTTGATATACCGGCGGTCATCAAGACCGGACAAATAATCAAAAACATTTGCCTCAAATTCAATTTTAACGGTTCCTTTGATAATTGACCCGACCCATTCCGAATAATCCTTGCGCGAAAGTTCATTTACCATGTCGCGGTACGCCTTATAACGGGGATACCGCGATTCAAAATCAAGCGCGTAATTACTTTCGTAATCTGAGAGCCTAATCAGCGTTACGCCTAAAAAATGCTGTCTTTCGGCATCCGCTTCGATATAGGCTATAATATCATCAAAATTACTTTCTCCTATTTGTGCAAGCCTCGCCAATCTTTCACTGTCAAGTTCTTTGTCCAAAAAATCATTAACCTCGTTATTGGCTTGCACAATGCCATTTTCTTTTATAATGCTTTTTCCGTGCGGATAAATAATATATACGATAATCAAAGATGAACAAACAACCACGAAAACAAAACTTATAACAGGAATAATTTTCTTCATACATTACCCTCTAACTTCCCCTGTCTCTACAACTCCTTCCCACTCAATGCGTCATACACCTTGATAACTTTAGCGTCGCTGAAATTACACGCAGTGATGATCCGTCTGCCGTCAGGAGTCCATGTTAATGACATGGGTGTACCAAATATCCATAATTCACGTATTCGTGTACCTGCCTCTACATCAAATATTCCGATACACCCATCATTGTCATCATCAATGTAGCCAACCGCAATACGTTTACTATCGGAATTCCACGCCAAAGAAAGTGGTTTACAGTCTTTTATAGGTATGCTCTTTATTAACTTTCCAGTGTTTGCGTCCCATATTTTCACTTCCGCTTCTTCCATCGTACAAGACGCAATTCTTTTACCGTCAGGGCTGTACGCAAGACCCATGACCCTGCCTCCCTGTCCCGGAATCGTTTGCAAAACACGCCCGCTTTCAGCGTCCCATATCCGTATTGTTTTTTCTTGTTCAATTGTGCCGGAGGCAATCCGTTTTCCGTCAGGACTCCATGCTATCACGCCAACCATATCAGTATGCCCGCTCAAAGTACGGATTTCCTTTCCCGATTCAGCGTCCCAAATCTTAATAAGTTTATCGTCCGCGCAGGAGGCAATACGCTTGCCGTCGGGACTGTAACGGGCTTCGTTCACATAGTCCGTGTGGCCGCTGATTGTCCGTACCGCCCTGCCTGTTTCAGCGTCCCATATCCTGACTGTCTTATCTTCCACTCCGTGGATAATGGTCTTGCCGTCCGGGCTAAAGCTGACGGCATTCACCGAACCGCCAATGCCAGTAATGATACGCAGTTCCTTACCGCTTTCCAAATCCCAAAGTTTGATGGTCTTGTCAAGGGAAACCGAGGCGATTCTTGTGCCGTTTGGATGAACAGCCACCGAAGTAATCGTATCCTTGTGCGCCATTCTGCCGCTGTTGGCAAGCCTCGCCTGTACTACCGCAGGTTTGTTAAATGTAGAACGGTAGCGGTCTATTCCGGTAACGGTATTGCCCACCCTTGCGTTAAGATACTGGTCGCCTTTCGCGCTTGCGTTGTAGTAGCCGTCAGGCGTCATGGCAATCCATTCGCCATCATCAAAGGAAATAAGGCGGACTTTTTCAATAAAGGTTTCCGCATTCCAAATGCGGACAGAGCCGTCATAAGAACTGGTAACAATCCATTTACCGTCCGCGCTGTATGAAGCGAAACTTACATTGGCAATATGACCTGAAAGGTAGCCGACTATATTGGTTGTTTCAATATCGTAAATATTTACATCAAAATTCTGATTTATCATAATACGTTTACTGTCAGGGCTGTAAGAAACAAAACTTGGGTAATCAGAAAGCATTTTACCGGGTCTTATCAGTTTACCTGTTTCAGAGTCATGTATAAAAAAACCTTCTCCTCCGCTTGCACGGACAAACAGTTTCATATCAGGACTGGAATTTGAAAAACCTGAATTTTCATTTGTTTTAAGTATATTTCCGTTTGAAGCATCAAGCATTCGTCCATATGATACATAGAGATGACGGCCTTGCGGTTCGAAAGTGATAGATTCTATGTCTCTTTTTGGTATTAAAGTTGCCCATTGCTGTCTGCCAGTTTCCACATCCCACATTTTAACTGTATTATACGAACCTGTTGCCAACATTTTACTGTTAGGATTCCACGTTATGGCATGTGCCTCATCATTCCAATAATAAACCCCTTCCTTGCTGTCGCTAAAACCACTACTTATTGTTCTCAGTACCTGACCTTTTTCCACATCCCATATTTTAACACTTTTATCATTATCACCGTATGATTTAGTCGCAAGCCGTTTGCTGTCAGGACTCCATATCACCCGCCCTACATCGTCGTTATGTCCGCTCAATATTTTTATGCGCTGTAATGTTCCTGTATCCCACAAATGGATAACTTTTTCGAAGGCGACGGCAATGTATTTCCCATTGGGGCTGATAGAAGCGGATGGTATATCACGAACATGGCGAGTTCCAAAAGCTAGAAGGTTTTTCCCATTTTCAGCGTTAAAAATTAAGATTGTTCCATCTACATATCCGACAACGATACTTTTTCCATTGGGATGGTATGCAATTGGTGGTTTAGCTTGGATCATAACTGATATATCCATCTTTATTGATAAGTTTGATGATATCTGTATAATTTCCTTTCCATTTGCTACATTAAAAATTTTAATTTCTCTTAGAGTTGCAATTGCAATATTTCGGCTATCAGTACTGAAAGCTTCTCTTCTATTATCACTAGAATACTCAATACCGAATATTGGATTAAAGTTATTTGCATCAAAAACACCCATAATATTATAACCACTTAATAATAATCGTCTGCCGTCTGGGCTCATTTTTACTCTATTAACATTGTCCTTTGTTGTGATACTTCTTATTTGCCTTCCTGTTTCTACATCCCATATTCTAGTTGTTTTATCACTGGCAGAAGAAATAATTTGTCTACCATCTGGGTTCCATGCAACAGAATTAACAACATCTGTATGCCCACTGATATTACTAATTTCCTTTCCGCTTTCGGCATCCCATAACTTTATTGTTTTATCATCACTTCCGGAAACTACCCGTTTCCCGTCAGGGCTAAAAATGGCAGAGCGAATATACCCACCATGCCCGCTAAGCCGCCTTAAAGTTCTGCCTGTTTCAACATCCACAATTATAATTGCGCAGTCTTTATAATCATAAATGCCGCCTTCCGAACGGTTAATGATCATAAGGCATTTTTTCCCGTCAGGGCTAAACTCAGCATATTCACACATATATCTTGAATTAGCGTAAGAATAACAAGTATAGAGCGTTTTAATTTCCCGACCGGTTTCCGCAGACCAAATTTTTACGTTTCCTTCTCTGGTAACACGATAATTATCCGTAGTAAGGATATATTTCCCGTCAGGGCTGTAACTAATTGAGCTGATTCCATACCCTGTCCCAATCTGTGGATAAATCTCCACCTGCTGCGCAACAGCCGCCATCGCCGTAAAAAACGTCAGTAATACGATGAATAATTTTTTCATGCCGTTTCTCCTTCGTTCAAAATTATATTGTTGTATGTTTTTATAAACCTTTCCAGCAAAAATTTTCTTGAGCAGACATAGTTGTTGCGTCGGCAACTATTGCTTCATCTTCCTTTTGAGCTTTCAATAAGTTCTCCGCTATCTTTATCAAATTTTTCTTATTTTTTTCTGTAAAGTGCGTGTATATTTCACTAATCACGGCAAATTTTTCTATTTCCCCTTCCATAACGCCTTACCTTGTATGTTACTATAAGTATCATATAAGATTTATATAGTATCAGTCAATACCTTTTACATAAAACCTTGTTTTTTTTGTGTTTTTTTGGTATTCTGGACTTGGTAAGGGGTTTCAATGGCAATACCCATAAATGAACGCTTAAAAGCGGTAAGAACAGCCCTTAAACTTTCCCAAAGGGACTTTACAAAGGGAATTTATACCGCCCAAAGCGTTTATGCCCGTATGGAATCGGGCAAACAGCCAGTAAATGAACGTACAATAGAGTTAGTTTGCTATAAATACGGCGTTGAAAGAGCATATTTAAGAGAAGGAAAAACAGACAAAATTTTCAGCGACATCCCCCCCGATGTCAAATTAGACCATTTATACCAGATTTTTATCGAACTAAACGGTCTATTTCAGGATTATCTAATCATTCAGGCAAAAGAACTCTTTAAAGTCCAAAACCAGTACGAGGAACAACATCAAAAACCCGCTCCTAAAAGCAAAAAACGTCAGATAAAAGAACGGAAAAACAGTTAATAATGGTTTCTCCCCACATTCCACGAGGTGGCATTGCAAACAATTGCTACTACTCAAAATACATGATAT
>NZ_BDHF01000079.1:0-6598 GCF_054786115.1 Treponema sp. R80B11-R83G3
TATCAGGAGAAGCAACAGAAGATACCACGTCAGTGGCGGTTGTAAGAGAAGAAACTTCCCTACTCCCCACAATATCCGTAACTTCAGGCTTGCCTTCGGTAATTGTTCCCGTTTTATCAAACACAATCGTTTGAATTTTGTGGGCCGTTTCTAAAGCTTCGCCGCCTTTAATTAAAATGCCGTTTTCCGCTCCTTTGCCGGTTGCCACCATGATTGCCGTGGGCGTGGCAAGACCGAGGGCGCAGGGGCAGGCTATGACTAACACGGAAATAAAAATTGTAAGGGCGAATTCGGTTACTGACTTTCCTGCCGGCAAACTGACAATACCGGTAGAAGCTGCGGCAAACCATGCGACACCGGCGGCAAGAGCAATGGCGCAGACAACAGGGACAAAGTAGCCGGAGACAATATCCGCCATTTGCGCAATCGGCGCTTTTGAGCCTTGTGCGTCTTCAACCAGTTTGATGATCTGCGCCAAAGCTGTCTCGCTCCCCACTTTTTCCGCTCTAAAGCAAAAATGTCCGTTACTGTTAATAGTCGCACCGTAAACCGGATCGCCCGCTTTCTTGTCAACCGGCATACTCTCCCCTGTTAGCATAGATTCGTCAACCGCGCTTTGCCCCTCGGTTACAATTCCGTCTACGGGGATTTTCGCGCCCGGCTTTACCACGATAATGTCGCCGGGGATTACTTCGTCAATAGGGATTTCTTTTTCTAAGGTTCCAACGGAACCAGCTCCAACGGAGCCGCCGTTTACGATAACGATTGCCGTCTTAGGCGCAAGACCCATTAGTTTTTTTATAGCCTCGCTTGTCCTTCCCTTAGACGCCGCTTCCAGTGATTTGCCAAGAAGAATCAGGGCAATAATCACTCCGGCAGTTTCAAAATACAAAGATTCAACCGCGTGAAAATTACCTGTGGTAATTTGAAACAAATTGTAACTGCTGTAAACCACCGCAGATGTGGTTCCAATTGCGATAAGCGAATCCATGTTGGGGCTTCTGCGCAAAAGATTTTTAAAACCTACGGTATAAAACCTGTTGCCCGCTATTATAATTGGGATTACCAATACTAATTGCACTAGAGCGTAAAAAAGCGGAAAATTCATAGGAGACAAAGTTTTGGGAAATGGCAGGGTGACCGGCTTAATCATGGGAGCCATGGCGATATACAGCAGGGGAAGCGCGAAGGATGCCGCAATGATAAATTTTGTTTTAAGGATTCTTATTTCTTTTTCCTTGCGGAGTTTATCTTCGTCTAATGCGTTTTTAGAAGTTTCGATAACTTCGTACCCGGCATTGACGATAGCTTCTTTGATCGCCGAAAGGCGCAGAGTTTGCGGGTTGTAAATTACAGTCGCCTTTTCAGTGGCAAGATTTACAGAGGCGCTTTCTACGCCTTCAAGCTTGCTCAGCGCCTTTTCAACACGGGCAGAACAGGCGGCGCAGTGCATGCCGCCAACGGTTAAAGTTTCAGTGGGCATTAGTTAACCTTTTTTCCGGCTTTCAAACGCTGTCTTTGCCAGTTTTAAATATTCCCTTGATATAGTAATGGTCGAATTGGTTACTGATTTATTTGCCGGAAGAATCGGTTCCGGGTTGCATCCTCCGGTCTGCCGTTCAACTTGGCTCATGCGGTAACGCCTGCCGCAATTCTGGCAGACAAGCACCGTGTCTTTCTGCACAAAATAGCCTCTGCCCGAACTGTAGCACACTTGGCAGGCGTTAAAGGCCGTGCGGATCGTGCCGTCCGGCGCTTTTACCGCCAGCACCTCCATTTTCATTCCGTCAATATTCACCGGATAAAAGAGGGCGTTTTCCGAAACGTCTTTAATTTGAATAATTAAATCCTGATCGGTAACAGCCGGTTTCCTTTGATTTAATGCGGCATCTTGAGCAAAGACAATTCCCGCCGTAACGAAATAGACAACTGCGGCGACAGCCGCGATTCTCGTTTTTTTAGTCATTTTCACGCTCCTTCAAATAAATATTTTTTCACCTTTAATAGTCATATTCTGCTTCAAAGTACGCTTGCGGATATATCAATGTTTCAAAGTTAGCGACTTCCGTTTTTACCGCCTCAACATTCACGCGGGTAATATCATTTACCACTTTCACATAACCGTAAAATATACTGTCGGCGGTGTAGAACTCAAAATCCTCACGTGGGACAAGCTGTATTTGGTTTTCTTCCCGCTCTGTTTCTATTATAGCGTAATAAGCGGGAAAAATAATACTACTGTTACCGGGATCAAGCGAATCAATATTGATTGTCCATAGCGTCGGCAGTTGTTTTTGCATAACGATGATTGCGGGTTCAAAGCCCTCGTCGCCAAGGCGAATTGTAACCGTCTGCGCGTTACCCGCTATTTGCGCAATGGCGATTGTATCCGTTGGTATCTGAACTCCCGCAGGTTTAGGCGCGGTATCCGGCTCCGGCGCATCGGCGCTTTCTCCTTCGGCGACTACCGTTATGGTGCTTTTTATCATGCCCATCCAGCATGAATAGCGGAATTTGCCTGTTTTTGCAGGCGTAAACTCAATCACGTTATCGCCCTGTTTAAATGCGTGCTGGATGCCGTATTCGCGGATGATCACGCGGTTGTTACAGCCGTTAATACTGCCTGGCGGCGCGTTGATTGTCCAACGCACAGGAATGCCCTGTTGTACGGTTATCGCAGGATAGCGTCCCGGTTGCAATTTTGAATTGACAATTTGTACGCCGTTTTTAATTACCGGAACAAACTTTGATGAACCGGAATCTTCAGTTTTTTCAGCGCCTTGCATTCGCTCTCGAATACCGCTATTCGGCACGGCGGCTTTAGCGGAAACAGGCTTATCAGGCGAATCGGCAAACCCCGAAAGACTCCAGCCGTAAGAAAACATTGCAAGTCCCAGCGCGGTGACAAGAATCGCCCCTATTTGCATAACGCGGCGGGAAAATGTGCGCCCCTTTGCGCCGCTTAAAGCTCCGCTTGCCGCGCCAAGAGCGAACATCAGCGGGATAGTTCCCGCGCAGAACAGAAACATTGAAATGCCGCCGCGGATGGGGCTTCCGGTAGAAAGAGCGTAAACTTGCATAGCCTGTAAAGGCCCGCATGGCATAAACCCGTTCAGAAAACCGATAACAAGCGGTCCGCGTCCGTTTTTTTGTCCGTCACTTTTTTTTGCGAATAACGAAGCTAACCTTTCTTGAAGTTTAGCGGGCATTTGCGGAATTAATCGTCTGAGAGCCGGAAACAGTCCCAGCATATTTAACCCCATGATCACCATGAAAACTCCGGCAATGAGTTGCACCACTCCTTGAAAATGTCCCGACAAAGTAATCACCGACCCTAAAGCGCCAACAATAACTCCCACAACCGTATACGAAACCAGCCGCCCGCAATTGTAAAGAATACTAGGCAAAAGCAAATCATAAACGCCCTCTTTCCTAACTCCCTCTTTTAATTGCTCATTGCTAATTGCTAATTGCTCATTGCTAATTGCTAATTGCTCATTGTTAATTTCTTCTCTTTTATTTAAGGTCTGCGAAAGATTAATTCCCCCGCACATGGCAATACAGTGAACGCCGGTAAGGAGTCCGATAACAAGTAACATCCCGTAACCCATGCCTTCCTGCGCAAGCGGGAAAGAGGCAGCAAGTTTGCTGGTTCCAAAAGCGCGTATCAGCATAAACAACGCAAGGATAATCACCAGAGTCCCGATAATTTGCGGGATTGTCTTGCTTTGCAAAGTTTGATTTTTACCGCTCTCTTCCAGCGTCTTGTAACCCAAATTTTCAATTATCTCGGAAATTTTATCAAAGCCAATTATCGCGTCATCATAAGTAACAGCCGCGTGTCCGCTACGGTAATTTACCGACGCTTTCTGAACGCCAGCCGTTTTTTTTAATTCTTTTTCAATTATATTCTGACAATTTACGCAGAACATTCCGCTAATGAGGAATGAGCGTTTTTGTAAATTTTGTTTTTCTTCTATTTTCATAACTCTATTTATAACATTTTGTGGTGAAGATGTCACGTAAAGAGCGTTAAGAAAGCAGACTAAATATTGTATATTGCATTAAGGAACAATGCGGCGGCTTGTGAGACGTTTAGGCTTTCGATGTTTCCGGTGCCGGGGATTCTCAGTAAATAGGAACATTGATTTTTTACTTCTTTGGGCAGGCCTGTCTCTTCGTTGCCTAAGACTAGAACGACGCCTTGGCGTTTTTTTACAATGCCGCCTAGGTCGCCGATTCGCTGTCTTGCCCTTGTATCAGTACCGATTGTTAAAAGTTTTTTTGACGCGTCTTTTAAGAAGGCGGCTGAGTTTGTGATTTTTCGTACCGTTAGGTGTTCAAAGCCGCCTTCAGCGATACGGTAGGCGCTTGTTGTAAGATGCGCTTCCGTGTCTTTTTCGTTTAACACTATGTAACTTGCGTCGAAAAAAGCGGCTGCTCTGGCGATTGCGCCTAAGTTGTGATCATTGCCGACAGAGTGGAGAAGGACTCCGGTCTTTCCTTCGGCTGCCCACAGGTCAAGATCGTCATGGGTTAGCGGTTCAATCTCCGGCTCTTCGATCATCGCGACTACGCCCTGATGATGGACGCTTTTGCAGATTCGCTCAAGCTCTTCGTTTTCACAGAGTTTATAAGGGCGCTTGCGTTCGGCAAGCTGTTTGCATAAGCCGGTAAATGAGTTAAGACGATCTTCGCGTAAAAACAAACGGTTGATTGTCGTGGGATGATGCTCACCCACGGCAAGAACCGCGTTCATGCCGCATACGGCAAGTTCATCTGTTAATTTGTTTAACATTCTTTAGGTTACTTGTAAATTAACCGTTAAAACTGTTTACCATCAACGGCGGCTGGTGAGTAGCGTCAAGAGTGTCGCGCCACAAACTGCTTTCCGGGTCTACTTTGTTGCGGTGGGTAATAACTAGGCCAATCGGCAGATGAACAAATTCGTTATTTACAAGGCCGATGATTATTTTGGTTTTTCCCGCCATTGCCGCGTGTGCCGCCGCGTTGCCCAAACGCTCACAGTAAATTGAATCGTCGGGATTCGCGGGCGCGGAACGGATCGCGTAACTTGGATCGATGTACTTTAAGTTGATCTCAATTCCCTTTTCTTCAAAATGATTACTTATCCTTGATTTTAGATAGACGCCAACGTCTTCAAATTTAGTATTTCCGCCCGCGTCGGTTTTTTTGTCTTTTATAAGCTGGTCCTGCATCGCTCCTTCGGCGACAATAATAACCGCGTGTTTGCGTTTTAAAACCCGCTCTTCCAAGTGATTTAAAAATCCATTGTAGCCTTCCAGATTAAACGGCACTTCGGGGATCAGCACAAAGTTCACCTCGTGGCTTGCCAATGCGGTATGCGCCGCAATAAAGCCGGAATCCCTTCTCATCAGTTTTACAAGGCCTATTCCGTTAATCGCGGATGACGCTTCCATGTGCGCCGCTGACACAACTTCCACAGCTTTCTGCACCGCCGTGTTAAAACCAAAAGAACGGTCTATCAGGGCAAAATCATTATCAACTGTTTTTGGTATTCCGATTATCGCTATTTTTAATTTTCTTTTGTCAACTTCCCCGGCAATATCTAACATTCCGCGCTGAGTGCCGTCTCCGCCGATTGTAAAAAGAATATTTAAATTGAGTTTTTCCATCGCGTCAACAATCTTTTCTACTTCCCTGCCGCCGCCACGGGCGCTCCCTAAATACGTGCCGCCGATTTTATGAATATCATCAACGCTGTCAGGATCAAGCTCTTTTACCCCAAACTGGGACTCCGGCAAAAAACCCCTATACCCGTAACGAATGCCGGAAATCCTTGTGACTCCGTATCTGTACCATAAACAGCGGACAACGGCGCGAATTACGTCGTTAATACCCGGACATAGGCCGCCGCAGCTTACAATCCCGGCGTGTACATGAGCCGGTGAAAAATAAATCATCTCGCGAGGGCCGGCTAATTCCAGCACTTGAGTTCTCTTAACATGAGGCTGCGGTCCCGGCACAACATACGGATTTAAGCGCAAAAACTTATCGTTTACAACATAATTGGCAACCTTATCTCCAAGTTCCTTGGACATTTTTAACGGCGAATGAACCGACGCTTTTCCAAGTTCCTCAATAGTAAAATCAAGATCATCTCTTTCCAGCATAAACAACTCCTTTTAAAATAACATATACTATTCATTATAATGCATAGCTTGAGTTTTGTAACCATGTATGGTATATTAATATCATGAAAATTACCCCTGCAAAAATGGGCAAATTTAGCCCTAAAATACTTGCTTTAATTGTTGTGGGAATACTGGCCCTAATCTTTCTGGGAACCAGTGTTTTTATAGTCGATCAGACCGAACAGGCGGTTATCACTCGCTTTGGCAGATTTATCGGCATAAGGGAACCGGGTCTTCATGTAAAGCTTCCGTTCGGCATAGATCGAAATTATACGGTTAATGTAAGAACAGTACAAACTGAAGAATTTGGATTTCGCACCACGAGAAGCGGAAGTTATCCAGCATATTCAAATCAGGCGAGTGAATCCGTTATGCTTACGGGAGATTTAAATATTGTCGATGTTGAATGGATTATCCAATAC